>NZ_DBGS01000042.1:0-15615 GCF_002295455.1 Thalassospira sp. UBA848
GCCCCACTCCCAAAACTGTCAAACACCTTTTTGCAAAAAAATGACAGAAATGTTGTTACGCAAAATTTTTGCGCGAAACCATATATAGGTTTCACTTTTATGACCTGCAAGGGGCCCAAAACCCGAAAATCGCGGCCGGATCGGATTGCCCTGCGCGATAATGCCGATAAGATGTTCGCGCAAGTTTCTGCCCACCATAGAATCACCCGTGCGAAAAGCGGCAAATAATCCGGATCGAACACCATGCCCCACGACAAAACACCCCCGGCGTCGCGAAATGATTCGCAAATAGTGCCTGCCTACCCCGGTCCATCGAACCCGATTGAGGTGGTCGACATGCATACCGGGGGTGAGCCGCTGCGAATCATTACATCGGGTTACCCCGATATTCCCGGCAAGGACATTCTGGCCAAGCGCCGCTATGCCAAGGACCACCTTGATCATCTGCGGCGCTTTTTGATGTTCGAGCCGCGCGGCCATTATGACATGTATGGCGCGATCCTGGTTGAACCCAGCCTGCCCGATGCCGACCTTGCGGTTCTGTTCATTCATAATGAGGGCTATTCGACCATGTGCGGCCATGCGATTCTGGCCCTTGGTCGCTATGCGATTGATTATGGTCTGGTCAAAGCCGTCGAGCCGGTCACCAAAGTCAATATTGAATGCCCCTGTGGCCTGGTGCGTGCCGAGGTCGACGTCAGTAACGGCAAAACCGGCAAGGTCCGGTTTTCATCTGTGCCATCCTTTATGTTTGCCAATGATGTTTCCTTGCGTCTTCCCGATGGCACGGCCTTTAAAACCGATATCGGATATGGCGGGGCGTTTTATGCCATTCTGGATGCCGGGCAATTTGATATCGCCATCACGCCGGAAAATGTTGGCCGCCTGACCCGACTGGCAGAAGAGATATGCCAAGCAGTGAATAACAGCGTCACGCTGGCCCATCCCGATCATGATGATCTGGCCTTTTTATATGGTGCGATCCTGACCGACGGGCGGGATGCGTTTGAGGCGTCTGCGACACGTAATATATGTGTGTTCGCCAAAAATCAGGTTGATCGCAGTCCAACCGGATCCGGGGTCAGTGCCCGCCTTGCCATTCAACATGCCAAGGGACTGATTGCACCGGGAGATATCCGGGTATTTGAAAGCGTGATCGGATCAAGCTTTGAAGGATCGGTTGAGGCGACAACCAGCTGTGGCCCGCATGAAGCGATCATTGCCTCGGTCAAGGGCAAAGCGCATTACAGCGGCAAGGCCAGCTTCTGGTATGAAGAAGATGATGAGGTCGGGCGCGGGTTTATTGTTGGTTGACCCCGGAGATACGAACCTTCACACAAATAAAAAGGGATGCCAAGAGCATCCCTTTTTTAATCGTCAATTGTTTGAGCCTATTCACGGGCCTTGCGCAGGCATCCCATCAAGCTATCGGCCGAACTTTGGATGTGGTTGGCCAGAAGTTCAACGGCTTCATCAACATTGCCTGCTTTGCAGGCCTCAAAAATCTGATGATGTTCGCGTTCAGCCCGGTCAGTTGCCCCGGAAAGCGCAAGCTGTGCTTGGGTAAAGCGCACAGTGTTGTTGCCGATCATACGCACGATCTCGAGCGTCTTGGGACGATTGGATGCACGATACAGCCGGTCGTGGAATTCGCGGTTAAGTTCCCCCCATTTGGAAACATCGCCAGCGCGGAACGCCTCGTCATAGACCATCAGGATATCTTCGACCGATTTAAGATCGGCCGGGGTCAGGCGCGGGACAGCATGACGCAGAAGATCGCATTCAAGGAGCTTGCGGACTTCAAAAAGTTCCTCGATCTCATCAAGCGAAAGCTGAGAGACAACCGCCCCTTTGTGCGGTTGAAACGAAACGAGGCCCTCGGCGTCCAGCCGTTGCAAGGCTTCACGGACCGGAATACGTGAAACGTTGTATTCACCCGCGATTGCATCCTGTCGCAACTGGTGACCCGCAGGAAAATCGCCTGTCAGAATGCGTGTGCGAAGATCTTCAGTCACCTGATCGGTGATGGTGCGGCGGGTAAATCGCGGTGTTGCGGTCATTTCAGCTCTTTTTTTGGTGTTACACCGACGCTATATGGCATGCCGGTTGTCGGGCATTTTATTGCGCCCCGACAGAATTTGTCAGTTTTGCTATTCATAGCGTCGGGCCACGTAAGTCGCAATACAATTGCATACTGTATAATTCCACACCCTCCGCCGGTATAGGACAAAGGGGGCATGAAGCCCCCTTTTTGCATAACGATGTGATCTTGAACACGCCTGCCCTATTTGACAATGAAGCCATGAGCATAGGGATCACGGTCATCGATGAAGATGGTGTTGTATCCATGCTTGCGCGCCCAGCCTTCAATCCCCGGTACGACGGCATCAAATTCACCGACCTTGGTTTTCTCGACCACCGACACCCGGAACTGCGAGCCGATGATGCTTTCATGGACCACCTCATGCTCGGGATCCCACTGCCCCTTGGCGACCAGTTGGGCGAGCCGGGCCGAGGAGCCAGTTCCACACGGCGAGCGATCAATACCCTTGTCACCATAAAACACCGCATTGCGATGAGTACTTTCAGGTTGGGTCGGCTTGCCAGTCCACTGGATGTGCGACAGCCCCTTGATATCGGGATGAAGTGGATGCACGAATTCGTTCTGTTCGTTCAGACGGCGGCGAAGTTCCGGGCTGATACGCTGCAGGTCACCGGCGGAAAAATCCGCCATATCGCGATAGTTTTCCTGCGGTTCGACAATCGCATAGAAATTGCCGCCGTAGGCAACATCGACCTTGATGGGGCCGATATCCGGGCAATCGACTTCGATATCGGTTTTGTACAGGAATGACGGCACGTTGGTGAGCTTGACCGATTCAACGTAATCACCGACCTGATTATACTCGGCAATGACGAGACCAGCTGGCGTTTCAAGGCGCAGGCGGCCGGGCGTTTTGGGTTTTACCAGCCCTTCCTCGATCGCCATGGTCACAGTCCCGATGGTGCCATGGCCGCACATCGGCAGGCAGCCCGATGTTTCGATAAACAGGACCGCGACGTCATAGTCATCTGATGTCGGATCATAGAGGATCGATCCCGACATGACATCATGACCGCGCGGCTCAAACATCAGCCCGGTTCGGATCCAGTCATAGTCGCGCAAGAAATGTGCGCGCTTTTCGAGCATGGTCGACCCGTCAAGCTTGGGGCCACCGCCAGCAACCAGACGCACCGGGTTACCGCATGTATGACCATCGACACAAAAGAAACTGCTTTTCGTCATGGGTGGGGCCTTAAAAACGATTGATACGATAAGGGGTCATGTCGACCGGTGCTTCGCCACTTGCCATCAGGTCAGCAACAAGACGCCCGGTCGTTGCACCCAAGGTCAGGCCGAGATGGCCGTGACCAAACGCAAAGAATGCATTGGCATGGCGCGGGCTTCTGGAAATAACGGGGGTTGAGTCCGGCATGGACGGACGGAATCCCATCCATTCTGTGCCCCCCTCGGCACTGAGTTTGGGCAGGACTTCTTTGCCCTTGGCAAACAGGGCCTTGGCGCGATCATAGTTGGGGGCCGCCAAAAGACCGCCCAATTCCACTGCACCCCCAACGCGAATGCCCATTTCGAGCGGGCTTAGCACGAAGCTGTCATCGGCACAGACAACCATGCGCGACAGTTTCGCATCGTGATAGGGCACGGTGGTATTATAGCCGCGCTCTGTATCCAGCGGGACCGGTGAACCGAGCCGTTTGGCCAGCGTTTTTGACCACGCACCACAGGCAACAACCACATTATCGAAATTAATCATGTCGCCGGCATCCGTGATCGCAGCGCGTGGCTTGCCATCGCGGAAGACGAAATTGGCGACATCGGCGGTCTGGAACTTGCCGCCACGCTCCAGGAAATGCTTGAAGATGCCCGTGGTGATTTTGAAGGGATCAAGGACATGTCCCCAATCTTCTTCCATCACGCCACAGGCAAAGATTGGTGCCAGATCCGGCTCAATGTCGCGGACTTCATCGCGGGTCAGATCGCGCAGTTTGATGCCGTTGCGCCGGCGCAGATCAATCGCGTATTCAGCGGCCTTGCGTGAGGTATTGCTGCGATAAACCGCCATGGCGCCATGCTTTTTGAAAACGGCATCTGCAAGGCCAGCGTCCTTGATCACCGGATCGTAATCATTCCATGCGCGATTAAGCAAGGTCGCCATATTGGTTGCGATTTGCTCTACCCGGGTTTTGCGGCTTGCTGCCAGAAACCGCAGCAACCACGGCATCATCTTTGGCAAATAGCCCCAACGCACCGAAAGCGGACCCAGCGGATCCATCAACCATCCCGGAACGCTTTTAAGCATGCCGGGCATCGCAACAGGTGCGCATTCGGACACAGCGATACCGCCAGCATTGCCAAAGGATGCCCCCATGCCCGGCTCCCCACGATCCAGGATCGTGACGTCATAGCCCTTGCCAAGCAGGGCCAAGCCGACATTGACACCAACAATACCCGCACCAATCACAACAACCTTTTGACTGGCGGACGTATCAGATGAACTTGTGGCTTTGGCTGGTGTCATTTTGGGGCCTCACGAATTGGTGTATGTGGCGCTTGCTTTTCTAACCCACGGGCAGATCGCAGGAAACTCCCCCGCGACATGCGCGGAGGAGCCTACTGTTTCATCAAATACAGTACCAGTGCAATCATGGTGTTATGCAACGCGCATCATGATTGCAAAGCATCGCCCTTAGAGTGACGGGCGGGTATCGATGGCTTTCTGGATGGTTGCCTTGATGGTTTCAAGTTCTTCACCGACCAGAGGCAAGCGCGGTGCCCGGACGTGGGGTTTGCCAACGCCGGTCATTTCCTGGGCAAGCTTGATGTACTGAACCAGCTTGGCATGGACATCCATGTGCAGAACCGGGGTGAACCAGCGATAGATTTTAAGGGCTTCGGTGTATTTGCCCTCAGACAGCAGCTTCCAGAGCGCGACCGATTCCTTCGGGAAGGCATCGGTGAAGCCGGAAATCCAGCCAACAGCCCCAAGAACCTGGGTTTCCATGACAAGGTCATCCATGCCGCAGAACAGAACAAAACGGTCACCACAGGCATTATAGATATCGGTGATACGGCGCGGATCGCCCGAGCTTTCCTTGATCGCCACAAGGTTTTTGACATCGGCAAGCTGATTGAACTCATCGGGCTTGATATCAATGCGATAGGCGCCCGGATTGTTATAGATCATGATCGGCAGCTTGGTCGCAGCCGCGACAGTGCGGAAATGTTCGATATTCTCGCGCGGATCGGCGGTGTAAACCATGCCGGGCAGAAGCATCAGGCCATCAGCACCGAGTTTTTCGCATTCCTGTACATAGCGAATGGCTGCACGGGTGGAGCTTTCTGCCACACCGGACAGAACCGGAATACGGCCCTTGGTGACTTCTACCGCCAGCTTCAGGACGGCGATTTTTTCTTCAGGATCAAGGGCGGTGTTTTCGCCAACCGATCCCAGCATAACCAAGCCATCGACACCTGCATCAATCAGGGCTTCGATCTGTTCGGCGGTCATATCAAAATCGATCGAACCGTCTTCGTTCATCTGGGTGGCAACGGCGGGGAAAACGCCAGTCCAGTTTACCTGCATGGAAAAGTAACCTCCTGATATGGTGCGGCAAGACTGCCGCAGCTTTACGCTCTGAAAGCCCATGAAATAGCGGGCCGCGTTCAATTGATGTATATTGTATACAAAATATAAAATTTCGATGCAACGGGTTTCTTCACAACAAAAAAAGGGCCCGAAACCGGACCCTTTTTACGACGAGACTTGATATGCAGGTACCAAAGTGCGCTTAAGTTGTTGCCATCACTGATGTCGACAGCCCTGTACCCGACATGTCGTCGCCAGTTACAAAAACCAGAGTTTTGGCGATGATAACGCTATCACAAAGCTCGCGCTCAACGAGCATGCGGGCGGCCTGACCATAGGCCCTTCGCCGCGTGTCATCTTCCATCAATTCTTCGATGGCATTGGCCAGCTGAGTGCCATCACGAAGAGGTACCAGAAGGCCATTCTCACCGTGGCGAACAATTTCGCGGCAACCAGGTACGTCAGTCGCGACCATTGCGAGCCCGCTTGCAGCAGCTTCGAGCAATGATTTTGGCAGGCCTTCACGCCAGGAGGGCAGAACCGCCAAATCAGCATCACGCAATAGTTCCGCCACATCTGATCGTTTACCCATCCATTCAATCAAGCCTTCCGACTGCCATTCGAGAAGGTCTTTTTCATCAGCGCTATCAGGATTGGCAGGGTCGGTATCGCCAACCAGCAAAATGCGGTAATTGCGGTCACGCGATTTAAAGATACGCGCAGCTTCAATGAGCTCACCCAGCCCCTTGGACCAGAGCATACGCGCAACGAAAATCGCCGTTCTGGGCTCGGAATCCTCTCGCGTTGCCTTATCGGTCGGTCTGAAGTTCGAAATATCGACCCCGGAGCCACGGATCAGCATTAACCGCTTTTCCGTGAAACCAAGCGCTTTCATCAAAGCATGATCATCTGCATTCTGCACAATCATTCTGATCGACGGGCAAAACGCATACAAGCGAAGCAACAGCGAAACGATATGGCGCACAATCTTTGCCTTTGCACCATCCGAGACAAACAGAAAGCCAAGTCCGGTGACCATATTGACTGTCCGTTTTGCACCAACCATCAATCCGGCAAAGGACGACAATACGACGCACTGGATCGCGACATTCACAACCACATCCGGGTTCTCGCGCCGAATCAGACAAGCAAGTTCCCTGATCGTATTGAGGGACTCGATCGGGCTTAGACCACCGCGCGCAATCGGAATATTAACGACGCGAAAGCCCTCTTTGCGCAGTTCCTGGGCCGCAGTTCCGGTATTACAGGCGACAACAACGTCATCTCCGCGCACCAATGCTGCGCGCCCCAAACCGATACGATGCGAAACAAACGACCAATCTTCGGTGCAAACAATCATGGTCTTGCGGCGCATGTGCGCGGAGACTTTGGGAAGCATTGCCTCGCGCCGCAAAAATGCCAACGCAAATGTCAGCATCACCACACCGAACCACCATGACGTCCAGAAGGAATAATTGAACAACCCGGCAAACCAGTAAGCTGCCATCATCATCAGCGTCAGACCACTGGCGACAATTCCGTTATGGCGAACATCCTTGAAGCCCGTCAGGCCGATCATGAACACGAGCGGCACGACCACAACCAGCCCTAACACGCCGGTTTCAAGCCAGATCTCCATGAACCAGTTATGTGGATGCCCAGGCAAGACCGATTGCGTGGAACTTCCCGCCAATTCATTCGCTCCGGGAACCCAGGGGGCTGCGTTAATGCCATATCCAATAATTGGATGATCAAAGACATGACTAAACGTGAATTGCCAGATCATTTGCCGATGTACATCAACAAGCCACATCGGAAGATAAGGTTCAAACCCACGCAGATCCGCCATACCACCTGTCACATCGCCGAGCCATGACAACGCCGCAGTTACCAACCCGATGATCGCTATGGCAATGGCAGCTTGCACCAAACGTGATCTGATGAGAAAGGCAGCGCAGAACCCAATCGCTCCACACGCTGCCAAGACGGCCGCGACGTTCGCCCGCCCGTGCGAGATTTCCAGGACAGGAATAATCGCCATCGCGACGGCGAGGGACAAGAACCTCCGTGTCGCCTTGCTATCAATTGCATCGAAAACCAGGATCATTGCGCCAAAGATCAGGAAACTGCCGACAGGCTTCAGACGTCTGGTGATGTCGAAATGAAAATCAGGTTCCAGCATTGCTTTTAACGACAGAACTTCTGGCTGAACGAGAATAGCAACCACGCAATAGGCCACCAGTATCCATGTCGCATAAACACAGGCATCCCAGGCCAATTTCCACTGCGGTTCGATCAAACGCATGAGATACCAGATGCCTGCAAGCATCGCGAAACGCCCCAGCCATGTGCCGAGCGATTTCTCTGGCACCACAGAAAGCAGTGCTGAAATCAGAAAAACGATCAGTGCGGCAAGAACCAATCCACCAATTGGCGTCGCGATATCCCGGCGCATTTTACGCCATGCGTCACCGTGATGGGCAGAGGCAATAGCGCATATCAGCGACAAGCCAAGTCCAATCCCAAGAGCCGTCCGACCGAAGAAAAATAGCGGTGCCGAAATACCAAACAGAATGGCGGCGATGCCAAGCATTGTCTCGCGCCAATGCCGGGTCGGGACGGTCTGTTGCATGATGGATTGTTCCAAATTGAAGTCTGCCACCTTGCTAACCGCGCAGGACTTGCACGTCAATAATCATCGACAATAACGCGTCGACTGATCGCAGCTACATATGGTTTAATCATACCTCACCTTTTCAACCCATCAAACATCGAGCGCCATGATGACGGAAATGAAGTCCCTGCTGCGCTTTCCAGGTCAGCGCAAGCTTGCGCTGACAAACTGCCCCATTCCTCTGCCGGGTAAGAACACACTTCTGGTTCAAACCTGCTACTCGTTGATCAGCCCGGGAACCGAGTTCACGCAAGCAGGTGAAACACGTGCGAGCCTGCTGCAGAAAGCATGGCAGCGCCCGGATCTTGTCGCGCTTACCATTAATCAACTGAAATCAGAGGGTTTGCAGAGTACCCTACGACGCGTTGACAATCGTCTTGGCCGCCCGATGCATATGGGGTACTGCGCTGTCGGGCGGGTTGAAGCCACCGGGGATAATGTTTCGGGCTTTGTGCCGGGACAGCGTGTTGTCATGGCAGGAATGGGACAGGCCAATCACGCTGAATGGAACCGGGTTTCCGTAAACCTTGCCTGCCCGATACCCGATGCCGTCGCCGATCGAAACGCAGCCTTTGCCCCCCTTTACGCCTTGGCCCTGCATGCCCTTAGACAAGGGGAGACATCAGTTGGCGATAACATTGCGATCATCGGAGCAGGATTAATTGGCCAACTTGTTGCCCAAACGGCTGGTACCGCTGGCGCTTTGGTTACCGTAATTGAGCCCAATCCCACACGTCGCGCCCTTGCGATCCGCAACGAACAAATTCGATGCTATGCCGCGGCAAATGACGCCCCGGAGGGTAACTTTGACGCTGTTTATATCTGCGCCGCCGGCAAAGCGGATCATCACCTGATTGATGACGCGGCCCGCCTGTGTCGCGACCGGGGAATGATCGTTTGTATTGGCAATGTCGAACCGACCGGCAAACGCAAAGCACTATACGAAAAGGAAATTACCATTCGTCAGGTCCGGTCCTACGGGCCCGGGCGATATGATCCCAACTATGAAGAACGGGGTGAAGATTATCCCCTGGGCTATGTGCGATGGACGATCAAGCGCAACATGCAGGCAGCCCTTGATCTAATGGCGGACAAGCGTCTTGATCCGAGCCCGTTGATCACATCCGAGATTGATTTTGAGAATATCGTGGACCATTTCGCCATGGGCCCTGATCCCGCGCAACTGGCGACAATCGTGCGATACAGACCGTTCGAAAACACAAAGGCAGCGCCCCTTGCACCCTCAGGGCAACAATCAGAGCCCGTCAAAGGCCACGTCCGGACCGGACTGATCGGGGTGGGCAACTATTCGGGTGGTAGCTTATTGCCCTTGTTACAAAGGCATCCAGATGTTGAGGTCATCGCCTGCTGCTCACAAAGCGGGTTGGCTGCTATTGCGCTATCAAAGAAAATTGATGGGCTGCGCACATACAGTGGTGCCGACGCATTACTTGCAGAGGATGAAGTCAACAGCGTTATCATTACCACGCGCCATGACAGCCATGCCGGACTGGCCGCCAAGGCAATCACCGCCGGCAAGCATGTTTGGCTGGAAAAGCCGGTAGCGGTTGATCAAGCAGGCCTTGAGGTGCTGCGCGAAGCGGCTGGTGCTTTGCAGCGGCGCATCTTTATGGTTGGGCATAATCGGCGTTATGCGCCGATGACCAAGCAACTGCGTGCAGCATTGCCCGCAGGCGTGAAACAGTTCCGCTATCGCGTTCGGATCAGGCCCCTTCCCGCCGACCATTGGCTACATCATTCCGATCAAGGCGGGCGTACGATTGGCGAGATCAGCCATTTTATTGATTTGATCAAGAGTCTGGTCGATCGCGAACTGATTGAGCTCACCTGCCGATGGATAGATCGCATGGCTGGTGACAGTATATGGCAGTTACGCTTTGCAGATGGATCGGTTGGCGAGGTCAGCTATCTGCAAGGTAACCGCAATGATCCCAAGGAAGTCCTTGAAATAGATGCACCGCATTTCACAGCCACGCTTGGCAATTGGAAGAGACTAACGATCAATGGAAAGACCATTCTGCGCAACTGGCTGGGGCAGGATAAGGGCCAATCTGCGGCAATCGATACATTCGCCCGTGCGATTACGAGCGGCGAACGCCCCGACCTGATGCCAAGCATCGAAGAGGAAATCGACTTGATGGCGCGCATTCTTGCCGCAGCCAACACCCCATCGGATTAATGGGGACCGGCATACAAAATCAAAAGCGGCAACGTCAGGATGCTAATGATTGTGGTCAGCAGGATCGTGGTTGAAGATCGATCAATGCAGACATTATAGCTGCCCGCGACAATCGCAACGTTCGCGCCACTCGGGAGGGCGGCGACGAGTGTAACGATCATCAGCCAAAGCGGCGGCAGATCGAAAATGAAATGCCCGACCGAGAAAACCAGAAGCGGCTGAACAAACATCTTGGCACAGGTGCAAAGCAAGCTGGCACTAAGATTGCCGCGCACCGACTGCCCGTAAAGCCCGGCCCCAACAAGCAAAAGCGCTATGGTCGGGCCCGCTGTACGGAACCGTTCAAGCGTGCCATCGACCATTTCCGGCATGCGGATTTCAAATAACGATGCCAGAACGCCAAGCACAATCGCCGCGATGATCGGATTTCTGGCCACACGCACGATGCTGCGAAATACGTTGGACAGCCAATGACCATCGCCACCGCGGCTGCCCTCAACAATCATGATCGTCATGCCCATCAGGGTCACCGGATGGATCGACAGCACGATCAAAAGCGGCACCAGGCCTTCTTCGCCGTAAACCGCCTGTACCAGAGGAATGCCGAGAAGAACGATGTTGGAAAAGACGCCGCCCATCGCGGTGACGGCCGCTTCATCGGTTTTGGCACTCAGCCAAAGCTTGGTGATTATAAACACCAGCGCAAAGTTCAACAGCACGCCGGAATAATAACTGCCCCACAGGCGCAGATCGAAATGCGCACTGATGTCGGATTGCGACAGGGTCTGAAACAACATCGCCGGGATAAAGGCGTTCATGGCAATTTTCGCCAGGAACGGAATGCCTTCGCGCTTGATAACCTTGATATGGGTTAGCAAAAAACCGCACAGGATCGTCAAAAAGACAGGTCCAACTTTTCCGACGATCAGATCAAGCATGGTTCCCCCAATGCACCAATGGGCAAGGACGCAAGGCACTGCGCAACAGATCGGGAAAACCGCGTCGATCACGCAAAAAGAAAGGACAGCATCGTTGACGCTGTCTGCAGGGTCAGGACCTTCCAATTTGGTTTGAATGGTCGCTCAGATTTGTGCGGATACGCGAAGCAAGACCGCAGGAAGATATTTATCTTTCAAGGCCTTGCGACAACGAAGCCCGTGCAAATCTGAGTGATCCGAAGGACAGAGCTTATATTTGCAAACTCCTGCGTCAAATCCCTTAAGCGGGGTACCAACCCGCTTGGCAGAATTTTCCTTGGATTTCACAAATATAAGCTCTGCCATTCCAATCAAATTGGAAGGTCCTGACCCTAAATAATACAAATCATTTCGCGGACTTACCAGCCCCGCACCGAAAATCCATCGGCAAGGCTGCCATGCGTATCAGTCACTTGGGTCAGTCAGATGGGGAAGTCTGGACCCTTTTGACTGCATCTTTCCAGCCATCAAGCAGGCCCTGGCGACGGCCCGGTTCGATATTGGGCTCAAAGCTGGCATCAAGGTGCCAGTTCTCTGCAATATGATCGAGATCGCGGTAAATACCGGCCTGCAATCCGGCAAGGTATGCGGCCCCAAGTGCCGTGGTTTCGGTGACTTCGGGGCGTTCGACGGAAATGCTCAAAACGTCAGAGAGCATCTGGCACATCCAGTCATTGGCAACCATGCCACCGTCAACGCGCACCGCCTTGGGCGACACGCCATCAGCTGCCATCGCTTCGAACAGATCAAAGGTCTGATAACAAACACTTTCAAGGGCGGCGCGGACAAATTCGCGCGGGCCAGTATCACGGGTCAGACCAAAAATCGCCCCACGTGCATCCGGGTCCCAATATGGCGCACCAAGCCCGGTAAAGGCCGGCACCAGATAAACACCATGATTGTCATCAAGGGATTTGGCTAATCCTTCGGTTTCGGCGGCGGACTTGATAATACCAAGCCCGTCACGCAGCCATTGAACCGCCGCCCCGGCAACAAAGATCGCACCTTCGATGGCGTAACTTGTTTTGCCATTGATGCGATATCCCACCGTAGTCAGAAGTCGGTGCTGGGATGTTACCGCCTCATCACCGGTATTCAGGATAACAAAGCAGCCTGTGCCATAGGTACTTTTGATATCGCCGGGCTCAAAGCAGCACTGACCGAATGCAGCCGCCTGCTGATCGCCCGCCATCCCCATCACCGGGATTTCCGCACCAAACAGATCGGCATCGGTCACCCCGAAATCAGCCGCACAGTCCTTGACGTCCGGCAGCATATTGCGCGGGACGCGGAAGATTTTGCAAAGCTCATCATCCCAGGCATTGTCACGAATGTTGAAAAGGTTGGTGCGCGCCGCATTCGTCGCATCGGTTGCATGCGATTTTCCACCGGTCAGACGCCACAAAAGGAAACTGTCGACTGTGCCAAATGCCAGATCCCCCTGATCAGCACGCGCACGTGCGCCAGACACATGATCAAGGATCCATGCAACCTTGGTTGCCGAGAAATAGGGATCAATCAAAAGGCCCGACTTTGCGTTGACCGCCTCTTCGAGCTTGGGATCACCCTTTTTGAGGTCATGACACAGTGCGGCGGTTCGGCGGTCCTGCCAAACAATGGCATTATAAATCGCCTTGCCGGTCTTGCGATCCCAGACAACGGTGGTTTCGCGCTGGTTGGTGATGCCGATTGCCGCGACCTTGGTGATATCAACACGCGCCAGTGCCTCCTTGCAGACAGCAACGACGGTATCCCAAAGGTCTTCCGGGTCATGTTCGACCCAGCCACTGTTGGGGAAGTGCTGCGGGAATTCCTGCTGAGCAACAGAGACAGAGCGACCATTTTCATCAAAGACGATCGCACGTGAGCTTGTCGTTCCCTGATCAATGGCAAGGATATAGCGCGTTTCTGACATGTTTGTTTTCCTCCCGAGCCGGCAGTTTCCTGCGATCCGACCCTGCATGCATTGATGCGTTGCGGCCCGTCCACATGACGGCACCATTGGTTTTATCGCTCTATTTAGAAAAAAATCGCGGCAAAAAACAATTCGTTTTCGAAAATTTTTCTGCGTTGTCCGCTCAATCCCCTGTTTTACAACGGAAAAAACAATCGGAGTTTGGCAATCCCAAAGACGGCAGAATTGACCGCATGGATTGCGGCACGTCTATTGCAACGAAAACGGGAGAATGAGTTTTAACCGGCATCTTTTTCCCCATGGAGGGCTTTATGGGTTTGTATGATACGTTGGCTGCCGTCACCAACACGGCGCATAACGCCAAGCATGCTGCCAGTTTCGGCCAGACGATTGCGTCAAACAGCCGCCCGGTTCCCGAAGAAGAGAAGGAAGAAAATGCCGAGTTGGCCTATATCCGCGAGCACGGCTTCACGACCTATGTGAAGGAAATCGAGGAACGCAAGATCGAAGAGATGCGCGCCAAGATCCTAAAAAGCATGGGTCTTGATGAAGAAACCTTGGCGGAAATGGATGCTGAAGACCGTCAGGCCATCGAAAAAGCCATCGCCGATGCCATCGAACAACGTCTGAATGGCAACACACTTGCCCAAGCAGAGCTTGGAAAATCTGCCAATGATGATGAAACGGCCGATGAACGCCGGGATCGCCTGCAGGCAAAGATCGCCTTTAATCCGAACATGTTTGACGTTTTCACCGAACTTCAGTCCGAACTGCCGAGCGGCTCCTCACAGTCAATCACCGGCAATACCGATGAGAACGATCAGGCATCCGGTGCGCGCAAAAAAGGCCTGTTTGAAGCCTGATACCGGACTTCCCCACACCGGACTTCCCCACATTGAATGCAAAAAAGGGCGCTGCAGATGGCAGCGCCCTTTTCGTTTCCGTACAGTGGCCGTGTGACTTATTCGTCAACACCACCAATGCAGACATATTTGACTTCGAGATAATCCTCGACACCGTATTTGGAACCTTCGCGGCCAACACCGGACTGTTTGAAGCCGCCGAACGGTGCTACCTCGGTCGCCATGACACCAACATTGACGCCGACCAGACCGCTTTCAAGGCCCTCTGCCAGCTTCCAGATGCGCGAGATGTCACGCGAATAGAAGTAAGACGCCAGACCGAATTCGGAATCATTGGCCATTTCCAGGACTTCTTCATCCGTCTTGAAACGGATCAGCGGAGCCATCGGTCCAAAGGTCTCTTCGCGGAAGACCAGCATGTCACGGTTGGCATCGGCAATCACGGTCGGCTGGAAGAACGAACCGCCCTTTTCATGACGTTTGCCACCCGTGAGGATACGGCCACCTTTCGAAACCGCATCTTCAATCTGGTTTTCAACCTTCTCAACCGCCTTTTCGGTAATCAGCGGGCCGATGATAACGCCATCATCGACACCATTACCGACCGGCATTTCAGCGACCTTGGCTGCGTATTTTTCAGCGAATTCGTCATAGACCGCGTCATGAACAAACAGACGGTTGGCACAAACACAGGTCTGACCGGCATTACGGTATTTGGATGCAATCGCGCCTTCGACGGCGGCATCAATATCGGCATCCTCGCAGACGATGAACGGGGCGTTACCGCCAAGCTCAAGGCTGATTTTCTTGACCGTATCGGCACACTGGCGCATCAGCAAACGCCCGACCGGGGTAGAGCCGGTAAAGGTCAGCTTGCGGACCTTGGCGTTTTCGGTCATCTCCGCACCAATTTCCTTGGCATCACCGGTAACAATCGAAAGCAGACCTTTCGGCAGGCCGGCACGTTCAGCCAGGATCGCCATGGCAAGGGCCGAATACGGCGTTTCCATTGCCGGTTTAACCACCATCGAACAGCCCACAGCCAGTGCCGGGGCAGCTTTACGGGTGATCATTGCCGTCGGGAAGTTCCATGGCGTGATCGCGGCACAAACACCGACCGGTTCTTTCAGAACCATGACACGGCGGCCTTCGGCATAGGTCGGGATCACATCACCATAGATGCGCTTGCCTTCTTCGGCGAACCACTGCAGGAAGCTGGATGCATAGGCGATTTCGCCCTTGGCTTCGGGCAACGGCTTGCCTTGCTCGGCAGTCATGATTGCCGCCAGGTCATCCTGATTTTCCATCATCAGGTCGTACCATTTCATCAGAATGGCA
>NZ_DBGS01000067.1:0-6574 GCF_002295455.1 Thalassospira sp. UBA848
CAGGTCCACCACATCGCCCTGATGGCCGCGATCAAGCACATAGCGGGTATAGGCGATGCAGGCGCGTGCTTCGGGCTGGGCAATGATATCGGCCTCGGACAGGCCCCATCCTTCGCAAAATTCCAGATGCAGCTTCATTTCCATATCAAGGATGGCATGGACCGTACCCGAAAACTGGCGCATGGCGTGCAGGTCTTCGGCCTTGTAGACCGCCAGCGCATAGGCGCGCGAAAACTGGATCAGAAACAGGTAATCCTGAATCAGATAGTGCTTGAATGCGGCTTCCGGCAGCGTGCCATTGCCAAGCTGCTTGATAAAGTCATGACAGACATAGCTTTGCCAGGCATCGGGCGCACAGGTGCGCAATTTGCCAAACAGGCTGTCGGCCGGAATGATGTCGGTGAAGGTGGCGGGTTTGCTCATGATGTTCCCTTCCCTGTGTTATTTATATCCTGGCGCAAACAAAAACGGACCAGCCCGCATATGCAGGCTGGTCCGGTATTTCGTGATCAGGGTGCAGGCCGTTTGGCGCACATCACGCTCATCAAAATCAGTCTTCGCGTTCGTCGATCCAGGCCATCTGGATGGCTTCGAGAATTTTCTCGTTCGATTTATCGGGATCGTCTTCGAACCCTTCAAGCTCGGTAACCCACTTGTGCAGGTCGGTAAAGCGAAGGTTGAGGTTATCCTTGTCAGGATGGGCATCCTCAAGCTCGATCGCGATGTCCTGAATATCTGTCCAACGCATATCTGTCTCCTTTGGCGCCAAGGCGGTCACCCCGCCCGGTCAGCAGAAGGTGATAAAACTTACTTGTCGACCATCATGTTACGGGTCGCGGACGGCAGGGTCACGCGCAGGCCGTCAAGCTCGTCGCTCATGATGATCTGGCAGCCAAGGCGCGACGTTTCGGTCAGGCCAAAGGCAAGATCAAGCATGTCTTCTTCGTCTTCGGACGGCTCGTCGAGCTTGTCAAACCACTCTTCGTCAAGAACAACGTGGCAGGTCGAGCAGGCCAGCGAACCTTCGCATGCGCCTTCCAGATCAATGCCATTCTTGTGGGCAGCTTCCAGAACGGACAGGCCGTCGGCAACTTCGAATTCCTTTTCGGTGCCATCCGGCTCAACAAAAACGATCTTAGGCATCTGTGCCTTTCTCCTCGGTAATACTTTTCGTTCGATCTCTGTTTATGTACGAAGCTTCGCTACGTACTTGTCCGGCCCTGACCTTGGCGGTTGTCGGGGACAATCGCCGCAGTTCGCCGGTTTGTCAATTCTACCGGTGTCGATTAATTCACTTCTCAGTGCACTTCATCGACATTTTGCCCGGCAAGTGCCTGGCGGATCCGGCTATCCATACGGGCCTCGGCAAACGGGCGCGATGCATTTTCAAGCGCCTCGGCGGCGTCATTGATGGCTTCGCGGTCCTCGCCGGCCATGGCCGTTTCAAGGTTGGCAATCGCCTGATTGATACTGGCTTCGTCTTCCTTGCTCAGAAGGGCACGGTCGGCTTCCATCGCGGCATTGACCGCCAGAATGTTCCGCCGTGCGTCAACGCGGGCCTCGGTCAGAACACGCATCTCCATGTCTTCGCGGGCATGTACCATGCTATCGCGCAGCATGGTCGCCATATCGGACTCATTGATGCCATAGGTCGGCTTGACCGCGACTTCCTGTTCCGTGCCCGTGGTTTCCTCGCGGGCCGATACGGTCAGAAGACCATCAGCATCGACATTGAACTGCACGCGAATGCGCGCGGCCCCTGCCGCCATTGACGGAATACCGGTCAAAACAAAGCGCGCAAGCGATCTGCACTGATCGACCATTTCGCGCTCGCCCTGCACCACATGGATCATCATGGCCGACTGGCCATCCTGATAGGTGGTGAATTCCTGTGCCTTGGCGACCGGGATCGGGGTGTTGCGGTCAATGACCTTTTCAACAATCCCGCCCATGGTTTCCAAACCAAGCGACAGCGGCGTGACATCAAGCAGAAGGTTGTCCGAGCCGCCTGTCAAAGCCTCTGCCTGAAGGGCAGCACCAAGGGCGACAACCTCGTCCGGGTCGATATCGGAAAGCGGTTCCTGTTCAAACAGATCTGCCACCGCCTTGCGCACAGCCGGCACGCGGGTGGAACCACCAACCAGCACCACACCCTTGACGTCTTCGGGCAAGACATCGGCATCATCCAGCACCTGTTCGGTGATGGTGGTCGTACGTGCAACCAGCTTGGCGATCATGCCATCGAACTGTTCACGGGTAACACTGTGTTTGGTTTCCTTGCCATTCAAGGGCACGGTCACTTCGACACTGTCCTGATCGGTCAGGCTTTCCTTGACCGTCCGGGCGGCTTTCAAAAGGCGTTTGGCATCGGATGCATCAAGATCATCGGCCGCCCCGCCATCCTTGCGTTCCGCCAGAAGGTGCTCGGCGATGGCGTGATCGAAATCATCGCCACCAAGGGCGGCATCCCCGCCGGTCGCCTTCACCTGGAAGACGCCCTTTTGCATTTTCAGAAGCGAGATATCAAAAGTCCCGCCGCCAAGGTCATAAACGGCATAAAGTCCCTCTGCCCCGTTATCAAGGCCATAGGCAAGGGCAGCTGCGGTCGGTTCATTGACCAGACGCAGGACTTCGATCCCGGCAAGTTTTGCGGCATCCTTGGTCGCGGTACGTGCGCCATCATCGAAATAGGCAGGAACAGTGATCACGGCCTTTTCGACCGGCTGATCAAGGCTTTCTTCCGCCCGTGTGCGCAGGGATCGCAGGATATCGGCAGAAACTTCGACCGGGGTCAGAACCCGGTTGCCAACATTCAGGCGCACCATCATCGGTTCGCCGTTTTCGGTCTCGGACTTTTCGGGCACTTCAACGTGATACGGCAGTGTCCCCGCGACCGATTTGACATCGTCCAGGCCACGGCCCATCAGGCGCTTGACCGATGAAACGACACGGCTGGCATCGGTATTGATCTGATCGCGTGCGGCTTCGCCCACCACCGGCGTGTCATCGCCATAATAGACAACCGACGGCACAATCGCATTGCCACCGGATTTATCACGCAGGACTTCGGGTTTTTCCGAGTTCGAGATCGCAACAACCGAGTTGGTCGTGCCAAGGTCGATCCCGACAGCAATCTGGCGTTCGTCCTCGTGCGGAAGTGGCGTTTCGCCCGGTTCGTGGATTTTTAGCAGAGCCATCTTTACGTCCAGTCTTTCTTTTATGATCAGGCAGCGGCAAGGCGCGATTTCTTCGCGCGCGCTTCCTCGGTCATTTTCATCAGGTATCTCAGACGGGTGGCCAGTTTTTTGGCCGCGTCATAGGATTTGCTGTCAAAGGCGGCACCAAGGTCCTTTTCACAGGCGCGTGCCTGTTTGCGGGTATCCTTGATCATGGCATCGATCGTGATTTTGTCATCGGCATCATCAAGGGCCTCGCGCATTTCCATCGCTTCCATCAGAAGTCCCGGATCATTAACGGTATGGCCTTCGCCGCCTTCTGGCTCGTGACCGGCCAGACGGAGCATGTAATGCGCCCGCGCGACCGGGTTTTTCAGCGTCTCGAAAGCTTCATTGAGGCTTGCGGCCTGTTGCGATGACAAGGCCTGTTCACGGCCGGATCTGGATGCAAACCGATCAGGATGGAGCTTTTGCTGCTGCTTGAGATAGGTCGCCTCCATCGCATCGACATCAACCGCAAAGGAATGTTCCAGACCAAAGCGGGTAAAATGATCCAGCTGGCCCGGGGCTTGAATGGCGTTGCAGGTTTCGCAAAACAGTGCGCTTGCTTCGACCGGCCCCTTGCAGGACCAGCAGACCTTGTGCGCAGTTTGTTCGGTATTGCTCACGCGATGCACTTCCGAGGATTAAAAGACAAAAACAAATCAGTTCAAAAAGGTGACCGGTATTCGGTGAAATCACCCTTTTTCAGGCGATGGCCCCGGCGATGTCGCCAGGGCCATAACCATTCAGAAAGCAGGGAAAGCCCGGCCTGATCAGACGTGGAAGGATTCCCCGCACCCACAACGACCTTTTTCGTTGGGGTTACGGAAAACAAAGCCTTCTTCCATCTTGTCGACCTGGTAATCCATCTCTGTACCAAGCACGAACATGATGGCCTTGGGGTCGATCAGGATTCTCACGCCGTCCTCAAGTTCGACAACTTCTTCGAAGCCATCGGCACCATCAGCATATTCCAGCGTGTAGGACAGGCCCGAGCACCCTTTGCTGCGCACACCCAGCCGAATGCCGTGCGAAGGTTTCCCGCGGCTATCAAGCAACGCCTTGATGTGATCAAGGGCAACCGGTGTGACAGAAATTGGTGACGGTAGAGCCATTTTATTCTCCCAAAATTCCGAAAACGTTGGGGAGTGGGCGCTGCTTATTCAGCAGCGTCCACTTCCACTGCGCCGTTTTTGGTCTTGTAGTCGCTGATTGCAGCCTTGATAGCGTCTTCGGCCAGGATCGAGCAGTGAACCTTGACCGGCGGAAGTGCAAGTTCCTCGGCAATCTGCGAGTTCTTGATCGAACCGGCTTCGTCAAGCGACTTGCCCTTGACCCATTCGGTGATCAGCGAGCTCGACGCAATGGCCGAACCGCAACCGAAGGTCTTGAACTTCGCATCTTCAATGATGCCTTCCGGGGTCACCTTGATCTGCAGCTTCATGACGTCGCCGCAAGCCGGTGCGCCAACAAGGCCGGTACCAACAGACGTTTCGTTCTTGTCCATGGAACCGACGTTGCGCGGGTTTTCGTAATGGTCGATCAGCTTTTCACTATAAGCCATGATAGGAATCCTCCTAAAAAGTCCTGAGTCTCTCTCACGAGATAGAATACATATCGAATGTGTCGATAGTACGTTTTCGGTCGTTGTCGTTCTTAGTGCTCAGCCCACTCGATCGACTTGATGTCGATGCCTTCCTGCGCCATTTCCCAAAGCGGGCTCATTTCGCGCAGACGCTCAACTGCGGTGCAGATGGCATCAACGGCTTCGTCGAGCTCTTCCTTGGTGGTGTAGCGACCAATGCCGATACGAAGGGATGTATGGGCCAATTCTTCGTCAACACCAAGAGCACGCAGAACGTAAGACGGTTCCAGCGACGCCGAGGTGCAGGCAGAGCCCGACGACACGGCAATGTTCTTGATATCCATCAGAAGGCTTTCACCTTCGACATAGGCAAACGAAATATTCAGGTTGCCGCTAACGCGTTCGTGTTCGTCACCATTGACATAGATGTCTTCAAGACGGTCACGGAAACGCTTGAGCGTGTAGTCACGCAGCTCTTCGATGCGGGCGTTTTCCTCGGCCATTTCGTTGGACAGAATGTCACACGCCTTGCCAAGACCCACGATCAGCGGGGTCGGCAGCGTACCCGAACGCATGCCACGTTCCTGACCACCACCGGTGATCTGTGCAATGACACGCACACGTGGACGACGGCGAACATACAGCGCACCAATGCCTTTCGGGCCATAGATCTTGTGACCGGAAATCGACATCAGGTCGATTTTCATGTCGTCAACGTCAAGGTCGATCTTGCCAACCGCCTGCGCACAGTCGGTGTGGAAGAACACTTTGCGCTCACGGCAGATTTCACCGATTTCCTTGAGCGGCTGGATAACACCGATTTCGTTGTTCACACCCATGACAGACACGAGTGCGGTTTCGTCGGTGATGGCAGCCTTGAGTTCTTCAAGGTCGATCAGGCCGTTATCCTTAACGCCAAGATAGGTCACTTTGTAACCTTCCTGCTCAAGGTGGCGGGCACTGTCGAGCACGCATTTATGCTCGGTGACAACCGTGATCAGATGCGGCTTCTTCTTGCCGTAAAACTTCATCACGCCCTTGAGTGCGAGGTTGTTTGATTCGGTCGCACCCGAGGTAAAGATGATTTCCTTGGCTGATGCGCCGATGATCTTGGCAATCTGACCACGTGCGACTTCAACCGCGTCTTCTGCTTCCCAGCCAAAGCTGTGGTTGCGCGAATGCGGGTTACCGAATTTCTCGGTGAAGTATGGCAGCATTGCCTCGACAACCCGCGGGTCGGTCGGCGTCGTCGCCTGGTAGTCCAGATAAATCGGCTTTGCTTTAAGCTCGTTCATTTTAAAGGCTTCCTCACTCACTCATTTGTCAGGCAGCGTGACGCGTCTTCTTACGCGCTGCATTGCCCCTCATCCGGCTCCAAACTCGGACAAATGTATCAATATCCTCGGCAGTGCTTTCAAGTCCCAGACTGACCCGAATGGCCGAGCCCGGCTCGTCAACACCCATCTCCTTGAGTACGTGACTTTCACGTACCTTGCCTGAAGAACAGGCAGATCCCGAACTGATGGCAACACCTGCCAGATCCAGCGCCATAACCTGGGTTTCCCCGGGCATTCCAGGCAGGATCAGGCAACTTGTATTCACCAGCCGCTCCGTTCCCTTTGCGGCGATCTGAAGCTCTGGGGCAACAGACGCCAGTTCCGTCTCAAGACGGTCACGCAAAACTGCAATATCCGCCATCTTTGCCATGTTGGCTTCGGCACGTTTGGCAGCAGACTCAAAGCCTGCGATCCCGACAACGTTTTCCGTGCCA
>NZ_DBGS01000139.1:0-13150 GCF_002295455.1 Thalassospira sp. UBA848
TAACAAACCCTATGGCGTTTTGACGCAGTTCACCGACCGTGAAAACGGTCGGGCGACCTTGGCTGACTATATCGATCTGCCCGGTGTCTATGCGGCAGGGCGTCTTGATCGCGACAGCGAGGGTTTGTTGCTTCTGACCGATAACGGGCCGCTCAATGCCCAGATCGCCCATCCGAAATTCAAGAAACCCAAAACCTATCTGGTACAGGTTGACGGCGAACCCACCGATGAGGCGCTTGAAGCCCTGCGGGCTGGGGTTGAGCTTAAAGACGGTATGACCCTGCCTGCCAAGGCCCGGCGCATTGATGAACCTGCCGGGCTTTGGGAACGCGATCCACCGGTGCGCTATCGCAAGGCCATACCGACAAGCTGGATCGAACTGACGATCACCGAGGGCAAAAATCGCCAGGTGCGTCGCATGACGGCTGCGGTTGGTTTCCCGACCTTGCGCCTGATCCGGCATGCCATCGGGGACTGGACGCTGGATGGTTTGGCACCTGGTGAATGGAAGGTGATCGAGGTTGATGCACCGCCCGCCACCCATCGCAGGCTATCCCCCGGATCGGCCAAGCCGCCGCGCCGCAATCAGTTGCCTGATATTACCAGTGCGCCCAATGCCGACAGCAAAGCCACTGACAAGCATGATGGTGCAAAACCCGGCAAAGTCCGACGCAAGGGGGGATATAAATCGGCGCGCCAACGCAATGCGCCGGGCGATCCTGCGAAAAATGTTTCGGGTACTGGTAAACGCACACCGGATCGCTCAAAACCGGCGCGCCACCGTTCGCGCCCGAAGAAAGGATAAGCCGCAATGCTCAGTTACCTGCACGGCTTTCACGCCGGGAATTTTGCCGACATGCACAAGCATGCTGCCCTCTGGCTGATCCTTGAACACTTGCGCAAAAAGAAAAAGCCGTTCTGCGTGATTGATACCCATGCCGGATCTGGCTGGTATGATCTTGGCAGTGAACAGGCCGCCAAAACCGGAGAGTGGAAAGACGGTTATGCGTGCGTCAGCGACGCCGCCAACGCGCCGGAAATGCTGCAGCAATTCTTAACCTACGTCGCGGGCTTTGATCCTGTGGCAAAGGGTCGCGATTATGGCGTGCGCGAAGGCGATGACTATCACGGACCCTTTTATCCCGGATCACCATTTATTGTGCGCGATATGTTGCGCGATGATGATGAATTGATCCTGATGGAACTGCATCCGCGCGAACATGAAACGCTGCATCATCGGGTCAAGCGTGACAGCCGCATTCATCTGCACAAACGCGATGGCTATGAAGGTGTGGTCGGCATGATGCCACCGGCCATTCGGCGTGGACTGGTTCTGATGGACCCAAGCTATGATGTGAAACAGGATTATCAAAAGGCCGCCAAAGCCGTGCGCGAAGCCTGGGAGAAATGGCCAACGGCGACCTTCATGTTGTGGTACCCGATCCTCGAAGACGGATTTGATGCCGAGCTTCGTGCTTCATTTGGCGCGATCAGGGCATCGGGCGGTGTGCTATGTGCTGAACTTGCCACCGATCAGGGTGGGGCAAAGGGACGCATGCGAGGGACGGGGCTTCTGGTTGTTAATCCGCCCTGGCAATTTGATCAGCAACTTGGCGAAATCGGTGACTGGCTTGCGAAAACTTGCAAGCTGCCCGGACCGGCAAACCATCAGATGCGCTGGCTGGTTCCCGCCGCATAGAAAAAGGCCCCGAAGGCGCGATGCCCACGGGGCCTTAGTGCGTTGGGACGCTTGGGGAGGAGGTATCAGATGCCAAAGAATGGCTGTAGTAATTTAGGCAACAGGCGATTGAACTTCATCGGGGCGTCGGTTGCGATCAGGCAGATGCATTCCTCTGCCGTATCGGCAATCGGTTGATGATCGACATCATCATCAAGGTCAGCAACATCGCCCGCCCGGAACCGGCCGATTTCATCGATGTAAGATCCCTTGATCAGCAGCGTCATTTCATGGCCATGATGCCCGTGATCGGGGATCGATACACCCGGTGCGATCTTCATCAGGCGCACGGTGCCCTTGCTTTCGATTGATTTCAGCTGGAAATGCTTCACACCGGGTGCCAGCGTCTTCCAAGGGATGTCTTCAAGCGACATCACGTCGTCTGGTAGCAAATCGGCAAGCGGACGGGGAAGCGCGCTCATGGCGCTGCCCATGATGCTTTCGCCGACCGCGACCCGGCGCAGTGAAGGCAGTTCCTGTGTCACGATGTTTTCGTTGGCCGTTTCACGTTCAAGCATCGCCATGACGTGATCAAGAGAATGATCTGCCATTGCCATGCTGTTCGTGGTTTCCAGTGCCGCACCGCCCATAGTTTCAAAGCCATCGACCTTGTCACGGCAGTGTGGGCACACGGTCATGTGGGTTGCGACCAGCAGTTCCATCGCTTGCGACAGGGTACCACTGGCATAGTCCATCAGTGTCTGATCGGTTGGATGATGCTTGATGTTCATGCGACACCTTCCAGTCCGCCACGCAGCTTGCCAAGCGCAAGCCGCAATCGCGACTTCACAGTCCCTAGCGGGATGTCCAGACGCTCTGCAATTTCGCTGTGTGAGCAATCTTCGAAAAACGACAATTCTACGACCACCTTCTGATCGGCTGGTAATTCCGCCATCGCGGCTTTGACAAGGACGGCCTCTTGGTCACGATTTACAACATCGTCTGCCAGCGGGTCTTCGTCGACAATCAAAGTCGGGTCGGAATCATCAACCTCGATATGTTTGCGTTGCCGGAACCGGTCAATACGAAGGTTCCTGGCGATGGTAAATATCCACGTACTGGCCGCTGCCTTTGAAGGGTCAAACAGGTGCGCCTTGCGCCAGACCTGCATCATTGCTTCCTGTGCCATTTCCTCGGCGGTTTCGGAATTGCCGCCAAACCGGAACATGTATGCCTTCACGCGCGGGGCAAAGTGCGCGAACAGTTGCGCAAATGCTTCCCGGTCGCGTGACGCTGCGACGGAAACAATCCAATCGGCACATCTTTTTGCCTCGACCGGATCTGCTGGTCCGGTGCGTCGTGATGTGGTGCCGCTCATTTTGGTTTCAGGTCCCCTTTGGGGCCGCGCCAGAATCGTGTTCATCATGCACTTCCTACGCCGGCCGCATTTGTTTGGATCACATAAAAATGTATGTTTTCGACCAGATACTTACAATCGTGCCGCACAAATAATTCACAGTGATCTGCATGGTTTCGCCATGCGTACTCATATGTAGATTAACACTTTAACTGCAAGCAGGCCGGGCCGATATGAACATTGTCACCTCGGGGAAACTCAATATCGCTGTTGTCGGGGCCGGTATATCCGGCCTGTCGGCGGCCTGGCTGCTCAGCCAATCGCACAATGTAACGCTTTACGAAAAAGATGACCGCCCGGGCGGTCATTCCAATACGGTCGATGCGGGTCAAACCCCCGTCGATACAGGTTTCATTGTTTATAACACGCGATGCTACCCAAACCTGTGTGCGCTATTTGATCACCTCAACGTCGAAACGACGGCAACAGACATGTCCTTTGCCGCCTCCATGGATGAGGGCGGGCTGGAATATGGTGGCGGTGATCTTTCTGCCCTGTTTGCGCAAAAACGCAATCTGTTCCGACCGCGCTTCTGGAAGATGGTGCGCGATATCCTGCGCTTTTACCGCGAAGCGCCCGCCGCCCTTGAAGACGGCACGGCCGAGCATATCAGCCTGGGTGACTACCTGCGCGACAAGCGGTATTCCAAATCCTTTATCAATGATCACCTGCTGCCGATGGGGGCTGCCATCTGGTCCACGCCTGTCGATACCATGATGGCTTATCCCTTGGCAGCATTCGTTCGGTTTTGTCAGAATCACGGGCTTTTGCAGATCAAGGACCGCCCGCAATGGCGCACTGTGGTTGGTGGATCGCGTGAGTATGTAAAGCGGATGACAGCTGGCATTTCCGGTGGTGTGGTTCTGGATCGTGCCATTTCCAAGGTCGGCAAAACGCCGTCTGGCAAGGCCTTTGTCGAGGACCGCTATGGCAAGCGCGAAGAGTTTGATCACGTCGTGCTGGCATGTCATGGTGATCAGGCGCTGGCCTTGCAGGAAACGCCTGATGCCCGTGTTTCGGAATTGCTCTCGGCCTTTAAATATGAACGCAACCTTGCGATCCTGCACAATGATACCAGCCTGATGCCAAAGAACCACAAGGTTTGGTCAAGCTGGAACTACCTTGCCGAAGATCATGACGGCGAACAAAAAGTCTGTGTCACCTATTGGATGAACCGTCTGCAGCATCTTGATCAGAACAACCCCCTGTTTGTGACCCTGAACCCGCCGCGCCACCCCGAAGAGGGCAGCGTGATCAGATCATTTTTATATGATCATCCGCTATTTGATGCCGGGGCGATGGCAGCACAAAAGGAACTCTGGTCGATACAGGGTGTCGATAACATCTGGTATTGCGGCAGCTACTTTGGTTATGGCTTCCATGAAGACGGCATTCAGTCTGGCCTTGCCGTGGCCGAGGCGCTTGGCAATGTTCGTCGTCCGTGGAATGTCGAAAATGAAAGTGGCCGCATCCATGTGGGCGATACTGCGCACCCGCGATCGAGCGAGGCCGCATGAACAGCCTTTCTCCGATAAAACCGGCATCTGCCCTGTTTGAAGGGGTGGTCACGCATCATCGACTGCGCCCAAAAGAGCACAAGCTGCGCTATCGGGTGTTTTCCTTCTTGCTTGATCTTGATGAAATCGATGGTCTTGCAGCACGGCTGAAACTTTTCAGCCGCAACCGCTTTAACCTGTTTTCATTCCATGATCGTGATCATGCCGATGGTGGTCCCGCCGATTTGCGCACCCGGTTGGAGGCAATACTCAGCGATCACGGATTGGCCGATTGCGGGCACAAAATCCTGTTGCTGTGTTATCCGCGTTTGCTTGGTTTTGTTTTCAATCCCCTGTCGGTCTATTTCTGCCATCGGGCGGACGGATCGGTTGGCGCTGTACTGTATGAGGTCTCAAATACCTTCGGGGATCGACATAGTTACCTGATTCCGGTGGCCGACGGCTCACTTGATGACAAGAACGTGCTGCGCCAGTCCTGTGCGAAAGGGTTTTATGTCTCACCCTTTATCGACATGGTTGCGGATTATCATTTCCGTATTCGGATGCCCGATCAAAACGTTGCGGTCGCCATCCGTGAAACCGATGACAAAGGTGCATTTCTGAATGCGGCTTTTGTCGGTGATCGAACCGAGCTTTCCGACCGTAAACTTTTAGGAGCGTTCATTCGTTACCCGCTCATGACGTTAAAGGTCGTCGCAGGCATCCATTGGGAAGCGCTCCATCTTTGGCGCAAGGGTATGACGTTCCACAAACGACCAGCACCGCCAAAGCAGGCGGTAACCTATGTGCTGGAAACCGGGACAGCAGCGGCCCAAGCAGGAAAGAGATAAAAACAATGCCAAACCGCAATCGTAATGCATCCGCCGATGCGCTTCCGCTGCGTGACCGCATCTTGCCGATGCTGGGCAGTGTAACGGGCAGCCGTAGCCTTTTGAAAGCCATGCTCAAGCGGGTTCTGGCGCATTTGCACTACGGACGTTTGACCATTGTCCTGCCCGACGACGACACCCTGCATTTCACAGGTGATCAGGAAACCGACCTGCGGGCTGCCATCCACATCCATGACTGGCAGGCGATCCGCAAACTCGCCACCGGTGGGGATGTTGCCTTTGCCGAGGCCTATATGGATGGCAGTTGGAGCAGCCCTGATCTGACCCATCTGATGCACTTTGCCATGCGCAATGAAACCATCGTGCGCGCCCGTCTGGCTGCCGGTTTTCTGGCCCGTACGGTTGCGCGGATCGGACATCTGCGCAATGCCAATACGCTCGAAGGATCAAAGCGCAACATTGCCTATCACTATGATCTTGGCAACGCGTTCTATCGTGCATGGCTTGACCCCAGCATGACGTACTCCTCGGGCTTGTATCAATCACCAGACATGTCACTTGATGCGGCCCAATCGGCCAAGTACGAACGCATTTGTGAATTGGCTGATCTCAGTCCGGGTGAAAAGGTCCTTGAGGTCGGATGCGGCTGGGGCGGTTTCGCCGAACTGGCTGCGGGCAAGTATCGCTGCAATGTCACCGGTTTGACCCTTTCAAATGAACAGCATGCCTATGCCCGCGAGCGTCTGTTGCTGCAGGGACTGCATGACCGGACTGATATTGTTCTGCGCGACTATCGTCACGAAGAAGGCCAGTACGACAAGATCGTCTCGATCGAGATGTTCGAGGCCGTCGGCGAAGAACATTGGCCGACCTATTTCGACATGATCCGCAAGTGTCTGAAGCCGGGCGGCAAGGCCGTTCTGCAGATCATCACGATTGATGATGACCGCTTTGAAACCTATCGTCGCGGGGCGGATTTCATTCAGCGCTACATCTTCCCGGGCGGGATGTTGCCATCCCCGACCGCATTGTCAGCAGCGGTCAGCAAGGCCGGGCTCGATCTGCGGCATTCGGAATTTTTCGGCAAATCCTACGCCCGGACTCTGGCCGAATGGCAGCGCAGTTTCCAGCATGCCTGGGATGGCATTGCAAAACAGGGCTTTGACATGCGCTTCAAGCGCATGTGGGAATACTACCTTGCCTATTGCGAAACCGGGTTTGATCAGGGCTCGATTGATGTTGGCCTCTTTGTGATCGAACATCGCGAAAATGCGTCCGTCTGAATACCCCACCCGAACGTCTGTTTTCTACGCGCTTCCGGCGATGGCGGCCGCCGTGCCAACCATCCCGGCCTATGTGTTGTTGCCAAGTTACTATGGCGATGACCTTGGCCTTGGTTTGGCGGTGACCGGCATTGTCCTGTTGCTGGTGCGTGTGATCGATATGCTGACCGACCCGGTGGTCGGCTGGTTGTCAGACAAAACGGGCAATCGCAAGCTGTGGACCGGACTTGGGGCGGTGATTGCCGGGATTGGGCTTTGGTATTTGTTCAGCCCGCCAGAACAGCCAAGTGCGCTTTATCTTCTTATCTGGGCCAGTGTGCTGTTTCTCGGCTGGACGATGTTTCAGGTGCCTTACCTTGCCTGGGGGGCGGATCTTTCAGGCGATTATAAAAAACGCACATCTCTGACGGCCCTGCGCGAAGGTGCGGGGCTGATCGGGATTGTGCTGGCGGGTGCCATTCCGGTTCTGATTAACGCGCCAGATCGGGCCGCCGAAATTCAAACCCTGGCCATCGTGACGCTGACGTTGGGGGCTGTCTTCGTCGCTCTTCTGATCTGGCAGGTGCCCGATCCGGTAGCGCAGCATAAACGCACAAAATCAAGCGCAGCGGGAATGGGATCAGGCAACCTTCTGGTCACTTTGCGCCTTGGCATCCGCAGCCTGCGCGACAATCGCCTGTTCATGCGCCTGCTGGCGGCATGGATGATCAATGGACTGGCGGCTGGCTTGCCGGCGGTCTGCTTTCCGCTCTTTGTCCGCTATTACCTTGAGCTGGGTCAGGATAGCGAGAATATCCTGATCCTGCTTTATTTCGCGGCTGCCATCATCGCCATTCCGCTTTGGGTGTTCATGGCAGGCCGGATTGGCAAGCATCGTGTGTGGTGTCTGGCCATGGTGATGGCGATCATTGCCTTTGTCTTTGTCCCGCTTCTGGATGCCGGTGATTTTGGCGCTTTTGCCGTCATATGCCTTGTCACCGGCGCGGCATTGGGGGCGGATCTTGCCCTGCCGCCTGCCATTCAGGCCGATGTGGATGATTGGGATCGATACCGGTTTGGGGTACGGCGCACCGCCCTTTTATTCGCCCTTTGGAACATGACCAACAAGCTTGCCATGGCCCTGGCGGCAGGGATTGCGCTTCCGATATTGGGGGCCTTTGGCCTGACCGAGGGCGGGGATGAAAAAACCGGCGCATTGGTTGTGCTGGTTTTGATCTATGCCGTAATCCCCATCGTACTGAAAGCAGGAGCAATCGGGATGATGTGGCGTTTTCCATTGGACAGCACGCATCAGGTTGCCATTCGTCGGCGCCTTTCACGCCGCACCGTTTGATCTTGGGATGTCAGGACAGGAGAAAATCGATGCTGCGAAATACCTTGGCGCTGTGTTTTTTGGTGCTTTTAGTCGGATGTGGGTCAATGAAACCGCAGGATTTTGCGCAAAAGGAACCCCGCTTCGATGTGTTTGATTACTTCGAAGGCAACAGCCGGGCTTGGGGAATTTTCGAAGACCGGTTCGGGACGCTGCGCCGTCAGTTCACCGTTGAAATAACGGGAACGGTCGAGGACGGTGTTTTGACACTTGAAGAAGATTTTATCTATGACGATGGCGAAACAGACCGTCGTGTGTGGGAGATCACCAAAACCGGTGAGCACTCCTATGAAGGGCGCGCTGATGACATTGTCGGGACCGCGATTGGCAGCCAGTATGGCAATGCGCTGAACTGGTCTTATGACATGGATCTCAAGGTCGGTGATGGCGCCTGGCGCGTCGGTTTCAATGACTGGATGTTCCTGCAGCCAGACGGTGTGTTGGTTAACCGGGCACGCGTGAAAAAATGGGGCTTTGAGATCGGAGAAGTGACGCTGTTCTTTACGAAGGAGCAACCCGTCGTGCAAGCCGCTGAATGAACCAGCGCAGCACGGGGATCTTGGCATAAAAGTTTTGACCGGAATCCCAATGGTCAAAATGCGATGTCAGGCGCGAACCGTCCTGGTTAAAGGTGACTTCCGACATGCCGGTGAATTCCCAATCACCAATAACCTTTACCCGCGCACTGAATTGCCAACGCAAAAAACCGCGATCACCGTCAATCGCGCGATGGGTGACCACAAATCGCGGATGATCCGCATCAGTAAATGCCTTTGCCAGATAGGCACAGACATTCTTTGGTCCCTGCACCGTGGTGAACGGATCGCAAAACACGAAATCCTCTGTCACCAGACCGTTTAGCTGATCGACCGTTTCGAGCGACAGGGTCGCGTAATAGTCTGCATATGCCGCCAGCAACCGGCGTTTGTTGTCGGAGATGTCGTTCATGCTCGGATCAGTTTGCGCATCAGTTTGAAGAAAAGCGGATAGGGCAAAATTCGGGTCAGCTTCAATTGCCGCACGAAGGGCGGTGGGAAGGCAATCTCGAATTTGTCACTGCCGCTTAGTCCGCGATAGATGAAATCCGCTGCTTGTTCCGGTTCAAGCAAATAGGGCATCTCAAAATCGTTTTTGTCGGTCAGGCGCGTTTTAACAAAACCCGGATTGATCACACGCAGCAACACACCACTACCGCTAAGTTCAGTATGGAGTGATTCACACAAGTTGATCAAAGCGGCCTTTGTCGGGCCATAGGCCGATGCATTGGGCAGGCCACGATAGCCCGCGACCGATGCCATTACGGCAATCTCGCCGGATTTGCGTGCCCGCATCTTGGCCAAAAGCGGCTCAAGGCAATTGACGATACCGACATAGTTGGTCTCGACATGGCTTCGGATGGTTTCGGCCGAAAATGCGCTTAACTTCATTGGTGAATAGATACCAGCGGCCAAAATCACCAGATCGGGCAGGCCAAACTTGTCTTCAACTGTGCCAAAGGCGGCATTAACCGCATTTGGATCGGTGATATCGAGTGCCACCGGGGTTAAACCGGGCATTTCGGTCGCAAGTTCGTTCAGTTTGTCGGCATTTCGTGCCGAAATGATGATTTTCTGGTCTGGGGATGTCGGGTTTTCATGGAATTTGCGGGCCACTGCCGCGCCGATACCCGACGATGCTCCGATAATCCAGATGGTCTGGAAGTTCTTGCTCATTCCTCATCCTTTTGCGCGGTTTGTGTCGCGCAACTCATACAGCGATAGGTGATTTTCGATCCATCACGCGCATCGAACGCCAGACCGACCCAACGGCCATCAGCATCATACCATGCGGTGGTTTCAAGTTCGCCGTCATAGGTGAACCTTGTCGCACGCAATGTTCCGTCCGTTGTGCGCAGCATTTCAGTTTCGTTTGCGCGGATATCAACTGCGTTCGCTTTGCCGGTGATGGTGTTAAGGACCGCATTGCTGTCCAGGACTCCGCAATGCCAGTGATCGGTTGGGAAAATGTCCCTTGGCAAAGCCCGCTCACCATCTGGCCCCTTGACGACAAGTGTCCCCTGATCATCAGCCTTGGCGACAACTTCTGTTTGGTCACCATCGTCATCAACCCGCACAGACAGCACAGCCAGTTGGTTATTCTGCCACAGGCTTTCTGAGCGATAAGCAAAGCTATAGGCGTTAAAGCCCAAAAAGCTGATATCGATGTTACTTTGCGCAACCACCTGCAGTCCATCGCGGCCCTGATTGAACTGGACAACGTGGCTTCCGACCGGGGCGTCGTTGCGGCGGATCTGAAAACGAAGCTCGTTGCCATACCGTTGGATCGGATCAAATTTGCGGCAGGTATCAGTACCTTCGAAGGCCTGAGACAATCTTGCTTGCTCTATAGGCGCTTTATCGCCTTGCGTAGCGGTTTGCGCGTTGGCTGCAAACGCCGTCAAAGAAACAACAATGCCGCCTACAAGGGTGCATCCGCCAAGCAGGGATTTTACCGGAGTTGCGCTATATGTCTTCATGATCATGACCAAGTCCGGGTTGCAAAAGATATGCGTGCTTCTTGTTACGGATTGCACTGATCTGCGGATCAAACATCATGATCATTGCCCGCTATCGTTCGATGGGGTAAGCAGGGGCTCAACGGGCCCGCCCCGAAATGAAAGGCCACGCCATGCTCCATCCGATTGCAGAAGACCTGATTGCGCATGTCCTGCACCGCGATTCCAACATCATTGTGCTGAACAAGCCGCCGGGACTGGCATCGCATGGGGGGCCAAAGACCTATTTTCACGTTGATGCCTATCTGCCCGATCTGAAGTTTGGCATTCAGCCCGAACCGACGTTGGCCCATCGGCTCGACCGTGACACTGCCGGCTGCCTGTTGCTGTGCCGTCACCCGAAATCATCGAAAAAGATCACCCGCCTGTTCACCGAAAAGAAAATCGGCAAGACCTATTGGGCGGTGGTGCATGGCGCGATGGAAGAGGATCACGGTTTCATTGATGCGCCGATTGGCAAGGTCAATGATGAAAGCGGCTGGACCATGCTGGTCCACGAGGATGGGCAGCCATCAAAAACCGAATACACCGTGCTGGGCCGTGGCAAGGACGCAGATGGTAATGATATCACCTGGCTTGAGCTTGTCCCCCATACCGGGCGGACACACCAGCTGCGTGTGCATCTTGATCATGTCGGACATCCGGTGATTGGCGATCCGTTCTATGGCCGTGGTGATGAGCCGCCGATCTTTGGCGCGCCACCGACCCTGATGCTGCTATCGCGTCAGATTGTCGTGCCGTTCCATGCTGACCGTGATCCGGTGATTGTAGATGCGCCGCCCCCCGAACTGATGCGTCCGGGCCTCGAAGCCTGCGGCTATGACGGCGACTACGCCGCGCATGCAAGCTCAATTGATGCTCAATACACCGGCGATGATAGCGACGCTGAAGGCGGAGAGTAAGGTTTCCAGCGTGATAATCGATGCCATCGCCTCGGCATCGCCATTGAGTTGGCGCGCCAGGATATAGGCATTCCCCGCACACGGCATGCCGGCATACAGAACCCCCATCGCCAGAACCATGCCCTCGACACCCGCAAGGTAAAGGCAGACACCGGTAATAACCGGCAGCACCGCAAGCTTGATGGTGGTCGAAAGCGCAATCGCACCAAGCGCCTTTTTGTCCATGATAAAGCGAAGCCCGGCCCCGACCGAAAGCAGGCTCAGCGGCAGGGCAGCGGTCTTGAACAGGGCAGCCGTATTTTCTATGGGCAATGGAACGTGAATATTGCTCACATTCAGGACCGCACCGGCTCCGGCGGCAATAATGATCGGGTTTTTGACAATCCCGCCCATGATGCGCTTAAGGTTGCTTTTCCCGCTGCTAAACGCGCTTAGGACAACCACACCAAGCATGTTGGTGGCAATCACCATTACCGCAACAAAGATGATGGCAAGGGCAAGCCCCGCTGCCCCGTAAAGCGCATCGGCAACGGCGAGTAAGACATAGCTGTTGTAGCGAACCGATCCCTGAAAGATCGATGTGAAAAGCGGCGTGTCACGCGTAATCAGCGGTCGCAGCAAAAGCAGTGCAGCAGATAGACCAAGCGTTGCGGCCAAGGTAACGCCAACCGCAGTCCCGGCATCGCCACTGGAAAAATCCGCACGGTAAATCTCGACGATCAGAAGAGATGGCAACAACAGATAATAGGTCAGGCGGTCGATCCCGGCCCAGATATCTGCCGCCTTGATCAGATATCGTTTCAGCGCCGCGCCGACCAGAATGGCGGCAAAGATCGGAAAGATCGCGGCGATGACATCATAAGCGAGCTGCATGGTGGGTGGGGCGCTCCGGTGGCGAGAATCTCTGGTCGGGCTGTTTGGCGACTAGACCTGTCGGTTGCTGTAATCGGCAAAGACCTGTTCCGGGGAGTGATCGCGATATTGTTCGCAGATTTCCTCGAACTTCGGATTGCTGATCAAAAGATCCGCCGTGCTTTGATTGCACGCGATCGGCACTTCATACATGTTGGCCAGCCGGATCAGGGCACGGACATCAACATCGTGCGGCTGGGGCGTCATCGGGTCGGTGAAAAAGAACATGGCCTGCAATTCGCCGTGCGCAATCATCGAACCCAATTGCTGATCGCCACCAAACGGGCCGCTTTTAAGCGGCTGGACATCGAGTTCGGTGAACCGTTCCTGCAAAACCCGCCCGGTTGTGCCGGTGGCAAAGATGCGCATATTGGCAAACACATCCTTGTGTTTTTCAAGCCAGTCAGCCATTTCGCGTTTGCGACGGTCGTGGGCAACAACGCCAACAGACAGCACCATTTTCATTCTCCGGGCCAGTAAACAGGTTTTGTCATACTAATCCCCAAAGACCCCCAGCGTCACCTGCCAAAAGTCTGACAATTCCACAAACTTCATAAAATGTAGGCACTTAGGCGTTTCTGGTGGCCAAAACAAAACGGCCGCCCCAAGTGAATGGGACGGCCGTTTGCAGATCAGAGAACTGATCAATTACATGTGGATTGCACGTTTGTCCGCGTCCAGCGCT
>NZ_DBGS01000146.1:0-8924 GCF_002295455.1 Thalassospira sp. UBA848
CATCAACCATTAAATCCGTATACCATAAACACCAAATTACAACTAAAATAGCATTGAAAAAGTACCTATTTGGTCTTTTTCTGGTTTCGGTTTGTGGTGGCGTCCGCGCCGATGCCAGCGATTTCAATTGCTATCAATGGCCGCTGCGCGAAAGCAAAGGCAGCCTCGCCTATGATGGTGATACGATCTTCATCCAAATGCCAGGCTTACCAGATCCGATATCAAGAATGTCTGTCCGGGTAGCTGGCCTTGATGCTCCGGAGATCCGGGGCGCATGTGATGCGGAGAAATCGGCAGCAGCAGCTGCGCGTGATCGGGTTCGGGCTTTACTGGATCAAGCTGTCCAGACAAATACCCCGGTTCAATTCTGCAACCCTGAATGGGGTCGTTATGGTGGCCGTGTAGTCGCTTGGGTCGCTGTTGGCAATATCTGGCTTCATGAGCTCCTTATCCGGGAAGGGCATGCACGTCCCTATGATGGCGGTGAGCGCGGAGGATGGTGCAGTTCGCTTGAATGAACGGCACTATATTTCACTGTCGAAACTATCAAAAAAAACACTTATTTAGTATTGAATTAGTTCTTGCATTGATCTGATAATTCAGTATATTAATGGTACTGAATAAATACTATTTAAATAATTAAGTGATACCATATAAATGTTGGTTTAATGCTGTTTCAATGCGGGTTCGAATGGAGGTCAAAGTGACCAAGCACAAGAAATCCCAGGGTTCAATCTGGTCTGCTGATCGAAAGATCATTGCGAGGGCTTTTGAGCTAAGGGCCGCACAAGAGCTGCAATCCTTGTTGCGCGAGGAGATTGCAATTCTGCCAGCAAATCTATCAGACCAGATCAAGCCGTTTCAGCTTGGTGTGCGCGCTATCCTTGGCGATCTGATGAAAGCAGGAACGACACCTGATGAGCTGAAGCATGCTCTGCAGAGATATACCGGCGCGACTGGATACCAGATGGCTTTGGGGCTTGATGACAGTCATCGATATCGACTGGACGGATCTGTCGATGATCCCGTGTCGGAAAATAATCGTGAGCACGCCCGGAAGATCGCGTTGGGTCGCTTCAAAAAGATGCGGCGCAAGAATGCAAACCCTCAGCTAGATGGCCGATTAAGTTCGCCAGTATCAAAACCAGAACCAGTCAAACCGGCTCGCACAGTTCTCACCATCAATCGTCGATCCGGTACCTAAAAAACACATATACAATACTGATTATGTATTGATTTAATGCGGGAGTAATGCTGTGATTGTCTTGTTTGGAAGCCGCAAGGGCGGATGTGGAAAATCGACGACAGCGGTAAATGTTTGTGCCGCACTCGCAAAGCAGGGAAATGATGTTGTGTTGGTTGACGCCGACCCACTAAGCACTGCTGCAAAATGGGTGATGGACCGGGACGAAAATCCCGATCTTCCCAAAGTCCACTGCGTTCAGAAATACGACAATATCCGCGACACTCTGATCGATCTGAACAATCGATACGAGTATGTGATTGTTGATGCCCCTGGCAAAGATAGTCGGGAGCTTCGCACGGGTATGACAGCAGCTCATAAGCTGATCGTACCTTTCAAGCCCTCGAATGCGGATCTGGATACGTTGGGCGAACTGCAGAAAATCATTGTCGAGGCACGTGATTTCAATCCGGGGCTTGAGGTCCATGGTCTTATGACGATGGTGCCGACCAATCCAGTCATTCGCGAGCGCGAAGAGGCTCGCGAATATTTGGCAGACTTTCCTGAGATCAAGTTGCTTTCCGAGGTCATCTGTGAGCGCAAGGTTTATCGGGATGCTCTTCCGGAGGGACGTAGTGTCGTCGAGATGGACAATCCCAAAGCGGCTTCCGAGATACATGCTCTCATACAAAGGATGTTCTGATGGTAAAACGTCGCGAGCCGAAAAATACTGAAATCCCAAATGTTGATCCCGCGAAGATTGAAGACTTTGCAAGCCGGGTGGATGAAGTGGCCAAGCCCGGGCGAATGGGGAGGCCGCCAAAAGCGCCAGGCAAGAAACGGGATTATAAGGCGATCAGCCTTCCATTCAATCAGGCGGAATGGGAGGTTCTTGAAAGGGCGGCTGAAATATCAGGTCGATCCAAGAACAACTTTATTCGTTGGGCTATCGCGGAAGTAGCAAAAAGCTTATAGCTTGGAAAAATATAACTCCAGCCTCTACGAATTCTTAGTTGGTTATTTTGCTGGTGCACCTAGAAGCTTGATAACAAGTGTCTAGGCTAGGATTTCCCGCATCTTAACGAAATGTCTACTGAATTCATTCACTACAATCATATGTTCACATATTGTTCTCGGCGACTCACTGTGGTAGTGATGGCAGAGTTAGGGGAAAAACTAGGGAGACGAGCATGCAAGTTCGATCATCACCGACGGTGATAGATTTGTTTTGTGGCGCAGGTGGTCTCAGTGAAGGACTGCGTCAGGCTGGCATTAGGCCTGTAGCTGGTGTTGATTTCGATAAGCACGCAGTAGCGACCTATCGCTTGAATCATCCTAGTGTGCCGGTGATTGAAGGGGATGTCGAAAAGGTAACCGGCGAACAACTTATGGAATTAGCAGGTGTTCGAGAAATTGATCTGATAGCAGGGGGGCCTAGCTGCCAAGGCTTTAGTACTCATGGCAAACGGATGCAGGACGACCCGCGAAATTTTCTCTTTAAGCATTTTGTCCGGCTTGTTGACGAGGTGCAGCCTAAGATGTTCCTAATGGAGAACGTCCGAGGGATGCTCTCCTACGAGAAGGGAGCTTTCCGGCGACAGATTGAAGAGGCTTTTGAGGAGATTGGATATCGTACAGATTTTGCACAAGTGTTAGCTGCCGACTATGGGGTTCCGCAGATGCGACATCGGATACTCTTTATTGGTACGCGAGTCGATGATATCAAGCTTTCATTCCCTGCGCGTAGCCATAGTTCGGGAGGAGAACCCAAACTGAAGCCGTACGTTACAGTCGAAGAGGCAATCGGCGATCTTCCGCTGATGGGGAACGATTACAATCGAGAAGAGCGCCCCTATATTTGCCGTCCGCAAAATCCCTACCAAGTTTATTGCAGAACTGACGCGCCAGACAATGTAACGCTGCACGTTGGAAGACCGCTTTCAGCACAGGCCCAGTCTCTAGCTAACCATATTGGTCAGGGCGAAGGGCTTAGGGCGGCGCCAGTGGATGTGCTGCCTGCGCGCTTCAAAAAAATGCGGACTATATCGAGCGGTGCGCTACGTAGAGACTGCACGACTCTTTATCATCGTCTGAGTCCGACTAAACCATCTTACACCATTACATGTAACTACAGGAATGTTGCATCTGGCCCCTTCTTACACCCATGGGAGGATCGAGCTATTTCTCACCGAGAAGCTGCGAGGTTTATGAGCTTTCCTGATCGCTATCAGTTCGTGGGCGCTAGCTTTCCCCGGCAGATTGGCAATGCCGTCCCGCCTCTTCTGGCCAAGGCAATTGGAGCGGAAATTGTAAAAATGCTTTCTCAAGTGAGCAACGAACATAGTCGTGCTGCCTGATGACAAAGAAAATCAGAGCTGACAGGGTTGCATCTGCCCTAAACAATATGGCGAATTGGCGTGGCAAAGCAAAAAGTCAAGGGGCTACTCACCTATTCCCAATGCTTGCATTGATTGAACGTGGGGCCGGCAACTTGCCCGGTACTGCCACGCTAATGAACGAGACACCGCACGAGTTTGATTTTTGGAACAAGTATTTTCGTTTGGTGGATGAAAATGAAGCCAAACCTTACTTCAATCCAGTCACCTTGCGTCGAGCTGAAGCGGGGTTTCCTCATAGCAATTCAGCGACAATAAGGAAGAATACTTTTGCTGGAAAGTGGAATGCCGCTTCTAGGCGCATAACCGATAATGGTGAAGAATGGATTCTTGCTGACGACTACGCAGATATCTTTCGTGACAAGGTTTTGACAAAGGGACCGAATGTAGCACGAGCACCGATCCTTGATATTGCCGCTCTCTTCTTCCGTGATAGAGAATTTCCGGATGATGCTGACGCTCGTGATTTGGAAGCAGCATTCAGGTCGGAGTTCCCGCAGAGGGATGAGGATTACGAGAAACTGTTCGTATTTCATCCAGAGGACCCTGATAAAATCTTCGTCGAAGCTTCAGAGGATCAAGACTATTATGCAGCGATCCAACAGGTTCTGGTCAATGATGTAAAGTCCTCATCTGCAATTCCTGTGGTTGCTCCAGATTCCTTGGCAATGGATCTGGATGACCCAATCTTACTTCAAGTGCAGAAGCTATTGGGGCTTGGGACTTCTGGGATTATCTTAACAGGTGTACCTGGAACTGGAAAATCTTACTACGCGAAGCGAATTGGGAAGCATCTTGTTGTTGACTCGGAGCGCGACATGTTTCGGGTGCAATTTCATCCGTCTTATGGCTATGAAGATTTTGTTGAGGGGTATCGCCCTGACGAGATAGCTCAGTCAGGCTTTAAGGTGGTTGACAAAATATTCCTCATTGCTTGTCTGCGTGCGAAAGAACTTGCGCCAGCAAAACGGCTCGTGGTGATGATCGTTGATGAGATCAATCGCGGCGATCCAGCCAGAATTTTTGGTGAACTGCTTACCTATATTGAGCGCAACTATAGAGGTGAGAAGTTCACATTACCCTTCTCTGGTAAGCAGTTCTCGGTTCCAGAAAATCTTGTGATCATTGGGACCATGAATCCATATGACAGGAGTGTCGCTCAAGTTGATGCTGCTTTTGTCCGCCGTTTCGATCACATTGAAATAACTCCATCTAGAGAGGTTGTTGAGAGCCTCCTAGAAGAAGGAGGCGGCTTTACTCAAGATCAAGTCTTCGAGATTGGCCAATGGTTTGACGTAATACAGCGGATAGTTCCTTTCGGTATTGGGCATTCATTTTTCTCCGACATCAAGAATGTGGATCACTTGAAACTCGTCTGGGAGTATCGACTCCGACCCGCTGCAGTTCATGCCATAGAGTTGAACGACGGTGCAATGGATGACCTCGCCGCAAGCTTCCATGCTCTTGTTCGTCGCCTTGAGGGCGTGGCGGATCATGCCTAATATCATCGAATGTAGGGAGTTTGAGGAACTATCCGTCCGTGTTAGCTCTCTGCTGCAAGATGGGGAACTCCAGTTAGATGAGAGGATTACGACAAAGGGTTACTTGACGGCTACAATGCGTGGCGGTCAGGTTGTGCTGAGAGCAACGCGCTTTGTAGGAACTATTCCACTGACCCCCGGCATCGCTGTTAGAATAGTCCCTAGAGCAACAATCTCGAATCTTTCATACATGCTGGTTCATTCAGGTGTAATTCCATCAGCAATCTCTGGGTTTGTGCGAGGCTATATGCCCCGCTTTGTGACAACAAATAACGCTGAGCTTATTTACGCTCGATCGTTGATCGCAGGTGTTAGGCTAATCGCCCGCAAAGGTTATATGAAGGAGTACTTGGCTCCAAGATTCAAAACACCCTGGAGGGGGCGACTTATTGCATCTGACACGGTTCGCAAACATGCTTCAAAGGGTATTAGGTACAGGCATGAGTTCGAGCAAAGTGTTTTGACTCCTTCTACAGTCCAGAACATCGCTCTTAAGGTTGCGTTGAAACAAGTCATTGATTGGTTTGTTGAGAATGATCATCGGAACCCGATGCTACGCGAAGCGCGAGATCTGTATCACGGCATGTGGCATATTTCCGATTGGGAGGCTAGTCGGAGCGATTTAGTTAGGCAGCTCTCAAAGAAGATCCAGTCACTGTCTTCTCGCTTTTCACACTACAGGGACCCTCTCTGGTCGGCATACCTAATCCTTCAAAGTGCGCTACCGGAGTTAAGCTTTGATGGGTTTGTTAGATTAGAATCATTGATCATAGATGTCTCGCAAGTTTTCGAAGCGTTCCTGCGTAGGGAGTTGGCGGTGCGCCTTGCTCCACATGGGTATCGCGTTAGGGACGGCAACAACTCGTCTAGCCCATTTTTCATAGATGGAGGCGGTTATTCCGTTCACCCTGATATGATTATTTGTCAAGATGACAACATAGTTGCTGTTCTTGATGCGAAATACAAACCGGAACCCAAGGAGACAGATCGCTATGAAGTGCTGTCTTTTATGGATGCTATGCCAGTGACGCTAGGTGGGTTTGTTTGTCCTGCTGATGGTATTGATACATCACGGTACCTTGGTACTACAGCGTCAGGTAAAGAGATGGTTTTGTTGAGATATGACTTAGCTGCTTCAGATCAGGATGCTGAAGCTGATCGTTTCGCAAACAATGTTTTGCGAATGATAAATGGAAACCACGAATACTCTTGAGATGATACCCTTCGATGGCGGCCACCAAAGATAACCATAAAATATTGTTCTAGGGATATCTAGTATCGGTGTCGATCTATCTAATGCAGTGGCTGTATACGATTATTGCGTTAGAGATTTCAGCTGTCTTGTCGATTCACAGAGAGACGTACTTACATTCATTGATTTTGCAATTGAAATTTGCAAAATGGTGCCAACATTTGTGAAAATCAACGTTGATTGACACAGGTTAGCGGGGCTCTTGGTTGAACACTTGTGTCCTTACCAAACTATTGGAATGTCTTGCCATCTCGTCGTATAGCACGGCGACCGATTGGTGGATGTCATGAACCAGTCCGGGACCTTTGACCTGGACACTCTGCCAACCGTCACAGCGTCCTTACCAAATCTCCCTTCAAGCTGATCAATTGCTTTCATCAGTGGGTTGTCCAGTTGGCAGTGTCCTGTAAAAAGATCTCTGGGCGCATCTTCCGGCCGACACAAATCCAGCATCAATATGCCGGCTTTTTTCACGGCAAGATCGTTGCGCCAAATCCGATTGATGTTCTGGCCAACCAGGTTGCTCGCGATCCTTGTGTCATTCGTTGCAGGCGTCATTGTCAGCTCGCAACCCCGCGAGAACTGCTGTCGATCCATCTTGAATCTGTTGCTCAAAATAAAGAGCTGACACCGACACGCGACAAGGTTAAGCCGGCGCAACTTTGAGCATGCCCTGCCAGCGAACGTAATCAGCGCTTCTTTTAACATTTCCCTGTCGTCAATCTCTTTTCCGAAGGATCTCGACACGCACACGGTTTCACGCTGTGGTGGGCTGTCATCGAGGTTAATGCATCGAATGCCGCGAAGTTCGCGCACGGTTTTCAGGCCGCCGACCGTCATCATTTTCCGGGCGGTTGTATCAGGCATATCGCGAAGTTGACGGGCTGTAGTAACGCCAATGGAGGCAAGCTTGAGGGCGAACTTTCGCCCAACACCCCAAATGTCACCTGCCTCAGTTCGCTCCAGGGCGAGGTCTATCCATTTCTGATCATCGAGGACAACCACGCCTTTTGCCTTGGGGGATTTCTTTGCCAGGCGGTTCGCGAGCTTCGCAAGTGTTTTTGTGGTCGAGATGCCAATCCCGACAGGTATCCCGGTTTCGCGCAGGATCTTCGCCTTCAGATCCCGTGCCCATAGATCATGATCGATGGGCGTATTGTCCAGGTCGATGAAAATTTCGTCTATTGAATAGATTGCGCTGTCCGGTACCTCGTTTGCTATGAGCGTCATCACCCGTCGGCTGATATCCCCATAAAGTGCATAGTTGCTGGATTTGACGATCACGTTATGCCGACGTACCAGGTCGCGGATCTGGAACAGAGGTTGCCCCATCTTGATCCCCAACGCCTTTGCTTCAGGGCTTCGTGCAATCGTGCATCCGTCATTATTTATATTACATTTAATATAGTTTGTTATTATTCAGAGCTTTGATTTAAAAGAGTAAATACAAATATATTATTATTTTTGTTCACACAAAAACTGTTCAGTCAAATTATATAGGTGGTTAGAAGATAAGTGCATCAACACTAATTCGATGAAAATAGATTTCTGGCTACCAAGTGTAAAAAGTCGACAGATGAATTTTGGGAACGGATCAGAAGAGATTTAAAGTTCTGAGTGCTGGTTGGTATGTCATTTAAAATGGGCGAGGGGTGAACTGTCCTGTATTAAAGTCAGCCTTGTCTGGTTCACCCCTCGCCCAATCAGTCAATATTGGGATGCTAGTAACTTGCTCGACGTAACCTCAGTGCATTCGCAATGACTGATACCGAGGATAAGCTCATGGCTGCAGCGGCAAACATTGGTGAGATGAGAATGCCAAAGAACGGATAGAGCAGACCCGCAGCAACAGGCACACCGGCTGCGTTATAGACCATCGCAAAGAAGAGGTTTTGCCGGATATTGCGCATCGTTGCTTCCGAGAGTTCTCGGGCTCTAACAATCCCGCTCAAGTCACCTTTGACGAGGGTGAAACCAGCACTTTCAATTGCAACATCAGCGCCCGTACCCATCGCAATTCCGACATCAGCCTGAGCAAGAGCAGGGGCGTCGTTGACGCCGTCACCTGCCATGGCTACCTGATGGCCTTCAGCCTTGAGTTCCATAATTAAATTGGCTTTGTCTTCTGGGGAGACATCGGCCCGAATCTCGTCAATGGAAAGTTTATTGCCAACGGATTTTGCTGTTCGTTGGTTGTCACCGGTTGCCATGACGATTCTGAAGCCTTGCTTCTTGAGCGCCTTTAAAGCCTCCAATGTCGTGTCCTTGATCGGATCGGCTACGGAAATGAGCCCGGCAATTCTTCCATCAATAACGACATGCATTACCGTCTCCCCCATATCTCGCCGATCATTTGCTGTTTTATCAACAGTAGAATGATCGATATTGAGAGTCTGAAGGAGTTTACTATTACCTAGGGCAACCGACTTGCCATCCACCTTTCCGGTGACGCCCTGACCGGTTACAGCTTCAAAGTCCTCTGCCTTATCAAGGGACAAGCCGCGCTCCTGAGCAGCACTAACAATGGCGTCAGCCAATGGATGTTCGGATCC
>NZ_DBGS01000040.1:0-11290 GCF_002295455.1 Thalassospira sp. UBA848
ATCTTTTTCGGGCCGTCGAACTTGGCTTCACCGTTGATCACAGTGACCTTGTTCTTTTTCAGCAAGTGACCAACGCCACCGGCGAGCTGCTTGGATACGCCACGCGAACGCTGGATCACGGCATCCAGATCAAAGGACGGCTTTTCACATGAAAGTCCGTAATCCTTTGCGTGGTGCATGTTGCGATAAACTTCGGCCGAACGCAGCAGCGCCTTGGTCGGGATGCAGCCCCAGTTCAGACAAATTCCGCCAACATGTTCACGTTCAACAACAGCCGTTTTCAGGCCAAGCTGGGCCGCACGGATTGCGGTGACATAACCACCCGGGCCTGCACCAATCACGATTACGTCGAAATTGTTATCCGCCATCGTAGGATCTCCTTCGCCTGCCCATTAAGATTGCAGGTCTTTAAATTCAAATGCTTGCGGGGACTTATTAAAGCCCCCGCGCAACTTTGGACCCTCAGAGCAACATGCTCAGCGGATCTTCAATAAGCTTTTTGAATTCGGCCATGAATTCCGCACCGACTGCGCCATCGACGGCACGATGGTCAACAGAAAGCGTGCAGGTCATGACAGTGGCGATTGCCAGTGCACCGTCCTTGACGACCGGGCGCTGTTCACCGGCACCAATCGCAAGGATACAGCCCTGCGGCGGATTGATGATCGCCGAGAAGTCCTTGATGCCAAACATGCCAAGGTTGGATACCGAGAAGGTCCCGCCCTGATAATCTTCCGGCTTCAATTTGCCATCGCGTGCCTTGCCAGCCAGTGCCTTCATCTCCGACGAGATTTCAGCAAGGCCTTTCGAACCGGCATCACGGACCACAGGCGTAATCAGGCCACCTTCGATGGCAACTGCCACCGAAATATCCTGTTTCTTGCACTGCAGGGTCGCCTTGTCGGTCCAGATGGAGTTCGCCGCCGGGACCTTTTTCAGCGCCAGCGAAACCGCACGGATGACGAAGTCATTAACCGAAATCTTGACACCCTCGCCCGCTTTTTCATTCAGCTGCTTGCGGGTTGCCAACAGATTGTCGAGTTCGCAATCAACCGTCAGGTAGAAGTGCGGAACCTGTTGCTTGGACTCGGTCAGACGGCGCGCGATGGTTTTGCGCATACCGCTGTTCGGAATCTCTTCGTATTCCGGAAGCCCCGTAAGATCCGGGTTCCAGCCCGAAGCGGCCGGTGCAGCGGCTGGCGCGGCATCCGATTTCTTCTCTTCGGAAGCGGCTTCTTTTTCGGCTGGTTTGGACGAAAGAGCAGCTTCGATGTCGCGTTTCACGATACGACCGCGCGGGCCCGAACCGGAAATGCCGGAAAGCTCGACACCTTCATTTGCAGCAATACGACGTGCAAGCGGGCTTGCCTTGATCCGTTCACCACCGGAAACCGGTGCGGCCGGAGCTGGCTTGTCACCACTTGATGCAGCCGGTTTGTCATCAGCAGCCGGTGCTTTTTCCTCTTTAGCGTCGTCCTGGGCTGGCGCGCTTTCGCCACCACCAGTGCTTGCAGCAGAGGTATCCGCACCTTCAAGCGCGCTTTCATCTTCGTCTTCTTCCAAAAGCAGGGCGATGACTTCATTCACCGCAACATTTTCGCTGCCTTCAGAAACAAGGATTTTACCGATTTTCCCTTCGTCGACGGCTTCAACTTCCATCGTGGCTTTATCGGTTTCGATTTCGGCGATGACGTCACCCGACTCAACGGTGTCGCCTTCCTTGACGTGCCATTTCGCCAAGGTGCCTTCGGTCATGGTCGGCGACAGGGCCGGCATCAATACTTTTACAGGCATGAACGCATTCTCCCGGTAACGGGGCGGCGCGGTTTGACCCGCGTCCTGCCCCTGTCCGTCTTACTTAGCGATAGCAAACGGCCTTGGCCGCGGCAACGATGTGGCTGTCCTGCGCAAGCGCAAGCTTTTCAAGGTTGGCTGCATACGGCATCGGAACATCTTCGCCGGTGACACGCGCAACCGGTGCATCGAGGTAATCAAATGCATGTTCCATGGCAACCGATGCGATTTCCGCACCAATGCCCGAGAAGTGCCAGCCTTCCTCGACCGTCACCAGACGATTGGTCTTCATGACCGAACGCACGATGGTGTTCACGTCCAGCGGACGGATGGTGCGCAGGTTGATGACTTCGGCCGAAATGCCCTGCTCCGCCAGTTGCTCGGCAGCTTTCAGCGCCTTGCCTACCATGATCGAGAAAGCAACGATGGTAACATCGGTACCTTCGCGCTCGATCTTGGCCTGACCAATCGGCAGGACGAAATCTTCGTCGTCAGGCACTTCGAAGCTCTGACCGTACATGATTTCGTTTTCAAGGAAGACAATCGGGTTCGGGTCGCGGATCGCAGCCTTCAGCAGGCCTTTCGCGTCTGCTGCCGACCAAGGTGCGACAACTTTGAGGCCCGGGCAATGTGCATACCAGGATGCATAGCACTGCGAGTGCTGGGCACCAACGCGCGATGCGGCACCGTTCGGACCACGGAACACGATCGGGCAACCAAGCTGGCCACCGGACATGTACAGCGTCTTCGCAGCAGAGTTGATGATCTGGTCAATCGCCTGCATCGCGAAGTTAAAGGTCATGAATTCCAGAACAGGCTTAAGCCCCATAAAGGCCGAACCGGTTGCAAGGCCGGTGAAGCCGTGCTCGGTGATCGGGGTATCGATCACACGCTTGTCACCGAATTCATCAAGCAGTCCCTGGGTAACCTTATAGGCCCCTTCGTACTGTGCAACTTCTTCACCCATGACAAAGACGTTTTCGTCAGTGCGCATTTCTTCGGCCATTGCATCACGCAGGGCTTCACGCACGGTCTGGGTTTTAAAGCTGGTATAGGTCTTTTCGTCCTGGGTGCTGTTCATCACGCTCATTGCGCGCGGCTCAGCTTCGGAACGTTCAATCGCACCACTGGCAGAGACCGGTGCAGCGTTAGACGATGCGGGTGCCGGGGCCTTGTCCGATGATTCTTCTTTGGAAGAGTCATCTTCTTTTGCCGGTTCGGCATCTTTCTTGGGTTCAGAGGACGCAGAGACGTTATCAAGTGCTGACGCGTCTTCGTCTTCTTCAAGGATATAGGCGATCACCTGGTTGACCGCGACATTCTCGGTACCGGCATCGATGACAAGTTTACCAATGGTACCCTCGTCAACGGCCTCGACTTCCATCGTGGCTTTGTCGGTCTCGATTTCTGCGATAACGTCACCGGATGCGACAGTGTCGCCTTCCTTGACGTTCCATTTGGCAAGTGTGCCTTCGGTCATGGTCGGCGACAGGGCCGGCATCAAAACTTCAATCGGCATTGTTCCCTCTCTCCCGGGAAATATCGTTCAAAAGCGGTTCGCAGTCTCTGCGATCACGCGTCGATCAGAATGTCGGTAAACAGTTCGGAAACATCCGGCTCCGGGCTGTTTTGCGCGAACTCGGCCGCTTTTGCGACTTCGGCCTTAACTTCCTTGTCGATGTCTTTCAGACCGGCTTCATCAACGATGTTGCCGTCGATCAGGAGTTTTTTGACCATATCGATCGGATCGTGCTCTTTACGCATTTTGTCGAGCTCGTCCTTGGTACGGTACTTCGCCGGGTCGGACATGGAATGACCGCGATAACGATAGGTTTTCAGTTCAAGGATGTATGGCCCCTTGCCAGAACGGCAGTGTTCCACAGCACGTTCCCCGGCAGCTTTGACCGCCAGAACATCCATGCCGTCAACCTGCTCACCCGGAATGCCATAGGCCTTGCCGCGTTCATACAGGTCCGGGCTGGACGAGTGACGCTTGGTCGAGGTGCCCATCGCATACTGGTTGTTCTCGATGCAGTAAATCACCGGCAGTTCCCAAAGGGCTGCCATATTGAAGGCTTCATAGACCTGACCCTGGTTGACGGCACCGTCACCAAGATAGGTCATGCAGACCCGGTTCTCACCGCGATACTTGTAATTAAAGGCAATACCGGTTCCGAGCGGAACCTGCGCACCCACGATGCCATGGCCACCATAGAAATTCTTTTCCTTGGAGAACATGTGCATCGAGCCGCCCTTACCGCGGGAATACCCGCCTTCGCGGCCCGTCAGTTCGGCCATGACACCAGCCGGATCCATGCCTGTTGCAAGCATATGGCCGTGGTCACGATAGCTGGTGATAACACCGTCTTCGTCCGATGCAGCAGCCTGCATGCCGACAACGACGGCTTCCTGCCCGATATAAAGGTGGCAGAAACCACCGATGAGACCCATGCCATACAGCTGACCGGCTTTTTCTTCAAAGCGACGGATCAGAAGCATTTCACGGTAATATTTGAGGAGATCGTCACTGCTCGCCTGATTGTCAGCGCGCGTCGTGCCGCGTTTGCGTTTTGGTGTGGTCGCCATGTTTCCTCCCGGTGGATGGCTATCGCTTAAGCATCATGTATGAGTGCTTAATTCGGTACTGGACCACCGAAATGACTACCTAAAACAGACCACAAGGGCAAGCAATCTAACTTCGATTAAACTGTTGTTTTGCAACGCACAATCACAAATAAACCACATTATGGTTAATTTGTAACTTTACGTGTTTTTGCAGAGATACAGAGTTTTCAGCGACTTGGGGCAATGCCTTAAAACCCTTTCATTCCCACACGTCACAAATGCTATGCTTTCGTGAGGATAATTCCGCATAGCAGCGCACAATGGAAAACAACTGCAAGAATGCATTGCTTATCAATGACCTCTACCAGGATGACCGGAAAACTGGCCTAAACCATAAGTCAGTTTAAACAACGACTTACCCGGTTAGGCACATTACTGAACGCAATTCACAACCAAGAATTTCTGCCCAAGGACATTTTATAAGACTGACCAGGACGCGAAGTTGCGCTTGAAACATCAATTGGTCGCACTCGGATTCTTTTGCACGCCAGATGTCAAACAACAGCCATGCCCGACACGGTCAATTGGCGTCTGCCGTCATCACCGCAAGATCACCGTAACCGTCGTGATGGAAAATGATCAAATCATCCGGATGCGCCGCATTGAGCATTGCGCGTGCGCGCTCATCAAGCAGGTCCGGATCAAGGTGGGTCGCACGCAACGAAATAACGTGCTGTTCAAGTGCCTTTCGCTGCGCGGTCGTTTCTTCGAGCACATTGGCAATCTCGCGCACCCTGTCTTGCATCGACCAATAGGTCAGCAGGCCACGCTCCCCTTCCACGCTGTGGAAGATGAAATATGCCATGACTGTAAATGCGATAACCGGTGCGACGGCCTGCTTAAGGCGACGAAAAACCGGTGAGTTGGACGACATTTACCCTATGCCCCTTGCACATTTGTGCGTTTTGGCGACAAAACAGACCATTCCGGGTTCACAACACAAAAACTGCATGCGTTATTTCCCTTGCTTGACAGTGACTTACCATCAAACACAGCTAGAAACCCGGTAACATTACCCCTCACCTTGCGCATAACCGGGTAAAAATAGAGTTAAACCATCAGCGCAAACTGATGCGATTACGGTCAATCCGCTAATCCTGATATTCGAATTTATTGCCCCGTTCCGGAAACAAAACAGGCCGCCTTCCCTTCGGAAAGCGGCCTGCTGACACATCGAGCTGTGTGTTTTCTGTTACTTCAGGATCGAACGACCCGGGAAGTAGGCACCGGCATCAAGAAGCTCTTCGATGCGGATCAGCTGGTTGTATTTTGCCATACGGTCCGAACGCGACAGAGAACCGGTCTTGATCTGACCACAGTTGGTGGCAACCGCCAGATCGGCAATGGTCGCGTCTTCGGTTTCGCCCGAACGATGTGACATCACGGCGGTGTAACCGGCACGGTGGGCCATCTCGACCGCTTCAAGGGTTTCCGACAACGTGCCGATCTGGTTGACCTTGACCAGGATCGAGTTGGCGACACCCTTCTTGATGCCATCGGCCAGACGTTTCGGGTTGGTGACAAACAGGTCATCACCGACCAGCTGGGTTTTGGCACCAATGGCAGACGTCAGTTCCGCCCAGCCGTCCCAATCGTCTTCGGCCATGCCATCTTCGATGGAGAAGATCGGGTATTTACCCACAAGATCGGCCCAGTATTTGACCATCTCGCTCGGATCAAGGGTCTTGCCTTCACCGGCCAGAACATATTTGCCGTCCTTGAAGAACTCGGTCGATGCCGCATCAAGGGCCAGCACAACATCTTCTTCCGGGCGATAGCCAGCCGCTTCGATCGACTTCATGACATAGCTGATGGCTGCTTCGGTCGATGCGATATTCGGCGCAAAGCCGCCCTCGTCACCAACGTTGGTGTTCAGGCCATCAGCTGACAGGGCCTTTTTCAGGTTATGGAAGATTTCCGCACCCATGCGAATGGCATCCGATCCGGTTTCTGCCGACACCGGCATTACCATGAATTCCTGAACATCAATCGGGTTGTCGGCATGCTCGCCGCCATTGATGATGTTCATCATCGGAACCGGCAGTGTGCGGGCAAAGGCGCCGCCAACATAACGATAAAGCGGAAGACCCGCGTCTTCGGCTGCGGCCTTTGCCGTTGCCAGCGACACGCCCAGAATGGCGTTTGCACCCAGACGGCCTTTGTTTTCGGTGCCATCAAGCTCGATCATGACATTGTCGATGGCAAGCTGGTCTTCGGCATCCATGCCAGCCAGCGCCTCAAAAATCTCACCGTTGACCGATGCGACCGCCTTGGTCACACCCTTGCCAAGATAGCGGTCTTCCTTGTCGCGCAGTTCGACAGCTTCGTGTGCACCGGTGGATGCGCCCGACGGAACGGCAGCACGACCAAAGGCGCCATTCTCCAGGGTGACATCAACTTCGACCGTCGGGTTACCACGGCTGTCAAGGATTTCGCGGCCGCGAACATCAATAATAGCGGTCATGACAGAAACGTTCTCCTCACTGGTAGGAACCATACCTGTTTCTCAGGCATGCAGGTTGCAGCAAAAAAGAATGCCGCCAATCACAGACTGGCGGCATTTGATATTATGCGTCAAACATGTCCAGACGAACCGGATTGGCTTTTGCCACTTTGTCCAGTTCCATCAGAACCGAAAGAACTTCAGGAAGTTTGTTCAACGGGATCTGGTTCGGGCCATCGGAAATGGCCGTCGCCGGGTTATCGTGGGTTTCGATAAACAGTGCCGCGATGCCAACCGCAACGGCCGCGCGGGCCAGAACAGGCGCGAATTCGCGCTGACCACCTGAAGAGGTGCCCTGTCCGCCCGGTTGCTGAACCGAATGGGTCGCATCGAAGACAACCGGATAGCCCTGCTGGGCCATGGTGGGAAGTCCACGGAAGTCTGTGACGAGCGTGTTATAGCCAAAGCTGGTCCCACGGTCACAGAGCATAATATTGTCATTGCCGGTCGCAGCCAGATTGTTGGCCACATTGGCCATGTCCCAAGGTGCCAGGAACTGGCCCTTTTTGACATTGACCACCCGCCCGGTCTTGCCCGCGGCCTGCAACAGATCCGCCTGACGGCACAGGAATGCCGGGATCTGCAGGATATCGGCAACTTCGCCAACGGCCGCACACTGATCGGGTAGATGCACGTCGGTCACAATCGGAAGCCCGGTGGTTTCCTTGACCTCGGCGAGGATATCAAGCCCCTCGGTCAGACCGACACCACGCTTAGACGTCGTGCTGGTCCGGTTGGCCTTATCAAACGAGCTTTTGTAAACAAGCCCGATGCCAAGCCCCTCGGACAGTTCCTTGAGGGCTGCGGCCATTTCCAAAGCGTGCTGGCGACTTTCGATCGCGCACGGGCCAGCCAGAACGGCAAACGGCTTGTCGTTGGCGATTTCGATATTGCCGACTTTGACGGTTTTAATCTTGGTCATTGCAATGACTTTCAGTCGATCACTTCTAGGCTGTTTGTTTTAGAGGTCAAACCGCCACGATCACACCAGACGGCTACGTTCTTTGGCAGCCTTGATGTAGGAAACAAACAGCGGATGCGGATCCAGCGGGCGCGAACGCAGTTCCGGGTGGAACTGAACGCCGATGAACCACGGATGATCCGGATATTCAACGATTTCCGGCAAACGACCATCCGGCGACAGGCCCGAGAATTTCAGTCCTTTTTCCTCAAGCTGGCCCATGAAGTTGACGTTCACCTCATAGCGATGGCGGTGACGTTCAAGAACGGTTTCACTGCCATAGATGTCGCGCGCATGCGTACCGTCAACCAGCTTGCACTCGTAATTGCCAAGGCGCATGGTACCGCCAAGATCATCATCATCCGAGCGCCGCTCAACCGAGCCGCCATCTTTCGCCCATTCGGTCATCAGACCGACAAGCGGTGTCTTGGTCGGGCCGAATTCGGACGACGACGCATCCTTGAGCCCTGCAAGGTTACGGGCCGCCTCAAGAACGGCCATCTGCATGCCAAAGCAAATCCCGAAATACGGAACCTTGTTTTCGCGGGCATAACGGGCTGCGGCAATCTTGCCTTCTGCGCCACGTTCGCCAAAGCCGCCCGGTACCATGATGGCATCAAGCTTGGACAGGATTTCGTTGACGTTGCCTTCTTTTTCAAGCGCATCAGACGCAATCCATTCCAGATTGACACGCACCTTGTTGGCAATACCGCCATGGGTCAGGGCTTCGGTCAGCGATTTATAGGCATCAGGAAGCTGGATGTATTTACCAACGATACCGATGGTAACCTCGCCTTCCGGGTTACGGATGGTGTTGCAAATATCTTCCCACGGCTGCAGATCCGGCTCCTGCGCCTGCAGGCCGAAGTGATGGAGCACTTCGTTATCCAGGCCATACTGGTGATAGCTGATCGGCACCTGATAGATATTGTCAACGTCATAGGCCGGAATAACCGCTGCTTCACGGACGTTGCAGAAACGTGCGATCTTGCGGCGTTCATTGATCGGAATTTCACGATCACAACGGCACAGAAGAATGTCAGGCTGAATACCGACACTCTGCAGCTCCTTGACGGAGTGCTGGGTCGGCTTGGTTTTAAGCTCGCCGGCCGAGGAAATATAAGGCACAAGCGTCAGGTGCATGAACAATGCCCGGCCATCACCAAGGTCGTTGCCCATCTGACGGATGGCTTCAAGGAACGGAAGGCTTTCGATATCCCCTACCGTGCCGCCGATCTCGACCAGGACAAAATCCTCGGTCGCATCGGACATCACGAATTCCTTGATCGCATCAGTGATGTGCGGAATGACCTGCACAGTCCCGCCAAGGTAATCGCCGCGACGTTCCCGCGCGATCACGTTGGAATAGATACGACCAGTGGTAACGTTATCGGAACGGCGCGAAGACACACCGGTAAAACGTTCATAGTGACCAAGGTCAAGGTCGGTTTCGGCCCCGTCTTCGGTCACATAGCATTCGCCATGCTGGTACGGGCTCATGGTGCCCGGATCGACGTTAATATACGGATCAAGCTTACGCAGACGAACTGTAAAGCCGCGTGCCTGCAGGGACGCACCCAAAGCAGCGGAAGCCAGACCTTTGCCCAGCGAAGAAACAACGCCACCGGTAATAAAGATATAACGAGTCATTTCTTTGCCTCATCTCAAAGCACAAAGCCTCGGTTCAATGCCGTTTAGTGCATCACGAACCGTGGAATACAACAATCAAAAATTGAGGCGGCAAGTTTGCCGCCTCATGTCGTCGGTTTATTTTTTTATCGGGTCGGAGCCGCGGGCCCGGTATCCTCGGCGGGCTCAGTGACCGCCGGTGCCGGTGCCTGATCAAGGATCGAGGCCGGCTGGGTATGGGTGTTCGACTGAAGGGCAAGGATGATGCTGGTGATCATGAATGCGCCTGCCAGAATCGCAGTGGTACGGGTCAGCAGGTTCGCAGCGCCGCGTGAACTCATCACGCCGAAGCCGCCGCCTCCGCCGCCACCGCCGCTGTTACCGCCGATACCAAGCCCACCGCCCTCGCTGCGCTGCACGAGAATCACGGCAATAAGGCCGAGCGCAAGAAGAAGGTGGATTACCAGAATGACTGTTTGCATGGTGTCGAAACTCTTGTCCTAATCTACCGATCCAAACGCAATTCGGCCCGGATCGGGCATAAATTTGATGCGTATTTAACGCGTTTTATGGCTGTTGGCTAGAGCATATTAAACAAAATCTGCACCACAGTCCGTCAGGCACAAGATTCAATAATCTGCCAGAAATCTTCAACCTTGAGGCTCGCCCCGCCAACAAGTGCGCCGTCGACATCTTCGACAGCCATCAATTCCGCAGCATTCGACGGCTTGACCGAACCACCATACAGAATTCGGAACTGATCGCCATCCTCAAACCGTGCCATCAGACCTGCGCGGATTGCAGCATGAACTTCGGCGACTTCTTCAACACTTGCCGTACGGCCCGTACCGATGGCCCAGACCGGCTCATAGGCGACAACCGTATTTTTGGCATTCGCCCCATCGGGAAGCGATACAGCCACCTGCCCGTTCACCACCGGCAACGTCGCGCCAAGATCGCGCTCTTCTTCGGTTTCACCAACGCAAACCACCGCGATCAAACCGGCATCATGGGCCGCAATCGCCTTTTTGCGAATATCGGTAGAGCTTTCACCATGATCGGCACGACGTTCGGAATGCCCGACCAAAACATATTGCGCGCCAATATCGGCAAGCATCGGGGCCGCCAGATCACCGGTATGCGCCCCCGAAATTGCCGCATGGCAATCCTGGCCACCAACTGCGACTGGGCTGTCCTTGGTCACACCGACCGCCTCGGACAAAAGTGTCGCCGGCGGACAAACCAGAACATCACATCCAAGCGATCCTTTCTCAGACGCCTTTGCCGCCAAGCCAGATGCCAGCGCAAGACCATCTGCGCGCAAACAGTTCATTTTCCAGTTTCCGGCAATCAGGGGACGGCGTTGGGTCATGAGAGGTACCTCGTGCTGATCAGGTTCACATATTGTCCTTGTATCAAAATGATCACAAAAGCTTTGCAACCGTTACGATTTGTTACAGGACCTGTTTCGACGCGGGTTTTAGCATGTCAGTCCACCGGGGCCAAGTACCCGAAGACGCCTGTTGGTATATTTAAGATGTGATCCCTGTCATCTTCGATACAATCGCCTGTTGCCGCTGATAACACTCGCCATTAAGATGCGCGGCAAATTTGCTCGGGCCGATGCGCCCGAACGATCATAATGAAACGACGCCAAAGCCTGATTTTGGCGTCAAACCACGGATTGTTAGGCTTATCATATGCTTGCTGGCATTCGCACATTTTCGAAATCAATCTTCGCCAAGATCATCTTCGGCGTGATTGCACTGAGCTTCGTG
>NZ_DBGS01000039.1:0-9619 GCF_002295455.1 Thalassospira sp. UBA848
GTCAGCCAATGGATGTTCGGATCCTTTTTCGAGCGCCGCAGCGGCAGAAAGAACTTCCTCCTCCTGATAGTCTGATTGAGCGATTACACCTGCAAGTTTTGGTTTACCCTCTGTCAAAGTCCCGGTTTTATCGACGATGAGCACATCGACCTTCGCAAATCGCTCCAGGGCCTCTGCATTTTTAATGAGCACACCAATTTGCGCACCACGACCGGTAGCGGTCATGATTGACATTGGTGTTGCCAAACCAAGAGCGCAAGGACACGCAATGATCAGAACAGCGACTGCTGCGACAAGCCCGTATGACAGTGACGGATCTGGTCCCCAGATGGCCCAAGCGACGAAGGCGATCAAAGCAACCAGGATAACAGCAGGCACAAACTTGCCTGCAACCGTGTCTGCAACCTTTTGGATTGGCGCTTTGCTTCGCTGAGCATGGGAGACCATATCAACGATTTGGCTCAAGACAGTATCTTTGCCAACCCGTTTGGCTTGGATGATCAGGCTGCCATTCCCGTTGATTGTTGCTCCGGTGACATCATCATCTGGATTCTTCTCAATTGGAACGGGTTCACCCGAAATCATGGATTCATCAACTGACGACCGTCCTTCAACGACAACGCCATCGACAGGTATCTTGTCACCTGGACGAACCCTCAAGCTCATTCCGACGGTCACATCTTCAAGAGGAACTTCTCGTTCAGAACCATCATCTTCAATAATGCGGGCTGTTTTTGCAGCAAGACCCAATAACGCCTTGATTGCCGAACCGGTTCGTTCCCGTGCCCCCAATTCCAACAGTTGGCCAAGAAGCACAAGGACAACGATGACAGCTGCAGCTTCGAAATACACACCGACATGTCCCTGTGCATCTCTGAATCCATCAGGAAAAATGTCAGGAGAAATCACTGCGACGACGCTAAATATATAAGCTGCGCTAACACCCATCCCGATCAATGTGAACATGTTGAGAGAACGGTTCACCACAGAATGCCATCCACGAACCATGAATGGGAAGCCGGACCACAGGACAACAGGCGTTCCGAGAACCAACTCAACCCAAAGAGTAACGCGTTCTCCAATCATTTCCCGGATGAAACCCAAACCAACAAAGGGCCCCATCGTTAGAACAATCAGCGGCACCGTAAGAGCTGCGCCTAACCAGAATCTCTTTTTGAAATCCTGAATCTCGGGGTTTGGTGCGTCATTTTCTGTTGGTGTATCCATCGGTTCCAGTGCCATTCCGCAGATCGGACAGGAACCAGGTTCGGATCGTATGATCTCTGGATGCATCGGGCAGGTGTAGCGACCCGAAGTCGATGACGAAGCGCTGTTTGCAGCAGATGCCTCTTCCTCAGTGGACAATACGCTCTCAGGAGAGCTATCGAACTTGCCCTTACATTTCTGCGAACAGAAATAATATGTCTCACTGCCGTACCTCGAGCGTGGTGTATCGGCATCCACTGTGACCGACATACCGCAAACAGGATCCGTCGCGTGTCCTGATTGATCAGACATTTTGTGATTATGCTGGTGCTTCTTATGATGATGATCAGACATGGTCTGCTTCCTGCTGTTATGCTGCAATGTCACTGCGGATAATCAATGTTCTGAGTGATCGTGACTGTGCGCCTTGGCCGATTGGTTTATCCAGTTTGACAGGAACCAACGTTCAAAAATGAACACAGCAACGATCATCAAAGTTGCAATGAGAACAATGGATGGGTCGCTTTGCAATTTCATGCCGGCGAAAACGAGCAGCACGATGATGTCAAAGACAATTGCTGTAATCATTACAAAGCCGCGTGCTCCTATTTCTTGTCGTAGGTACTTAAAGCATCCCCAGTGGATGAGCACATCCATGACCAGATAGAAAAACACGCCAAGTGAAGCGATCCGGCTTAAATCAAAAAAGATTGTCAACAGCGCTGCCACGACAACCGTGTAAACAAGTGTGTGGTCTTTGATTGAACCCGACATTCCAAAATGACTATGCGGGATCATCTCCATATCGGTCAGCATCGCGAGCATTCTTGACACCGCAAACACGCTTGCTAGCAAACCGGACGCCGTCGCAACGACTGCGAGCAGCACAGTCAGATAAAATCCGATGGGCCCCAATGCTGGCTGTGCAGCTTGGGCGAGGGCATAGTCTTTGGCTTTTATCAGTTCGTCCAAGTCAAGGCTTGAACCAACAGCAAGCGCCACGAGAATATATACGACAACGCAAATCAGGATTGAGAACGTAATCGCACGACCCACATTCTTATGAGGGCTCACGATTTCAGCACCACTGTTTGTGATCGTTGTGAACCCTTTGAAGGCCAGAATTGAAAGAGCAATTGATGCGACAAAACCGGCCAATGGAAAGCTCGCGCCGTCGGGTGATGACGGCTCGAACGAGTATCCACCAGCCCACAGCGCTGCAATTGCAAACAATGCAATGCCGCCGATCTTCAACGCGGCCATGACCATTGAAAACAGGCCAACCGATTTGTTGCCAGCTCTGTTAACAGCATATGCAAAAATTATCAGGCAAACACCCAATACCGGTATAAGAACTTCAAGCTCTGTCAGGTCAAACGCCCGCAAAACATAGGTTCCAAATGTTCTTGCGACCAAACTCTCGTTGATGACCATCGAAAAGGCCATCAGCAATGCTGCGCCGCCTGCTATGGCTCCCGGCCCGTATGCTTTTTGGAGGATCATTCCGATCCCGCCTGCAGACGGGAAAGCATTGGACATCTTGATGTAGGTATAAGCACTAAAAGCAGTGACAAGTGCGCCAAACAGGAACGACAACGGGAACCACTTTCCTGCAAGTTCGGCAATTTGTCCGGTCAAAGCAAAAATTCCTGCTCCGATCATAACACCGGTGCCCATGGATATGGCGCCAAGGAGCGAGATACTGTTTTTCTTGTATTCTGCCTGATGATCCATTCCTGCCTCACATTTGGTGTTTTTGGTACGCGATGCCGTTTGCTTCTTGCAGCTCGCGTATATAACGAATGATCCGTGCTACCTGTTCCGAACTGACCTGAGGCTGGGCTGGCATATCGCCAAAGGGCCAGTGATGTTGTTTTGCCCCGTTTTGAACAGCTAGATAGAATGCGCGATCTGAATGATGTCCCGGATTGTAGATTCTGTGCATCAGCGGCGGGCCTTGCTCTGTGCCTGTTGCATTGCCTCCGTGACAAGCAACACAGTTCATATCGAAAAGCTGGTTTCCTACCATGGCTTCCTTGCTGAAACTGGGGAGCGCAATTCCGCTATCGGTCAGTTCAAGATCTTTGATGTCATCTTTCCCGGGCAGAAACGAATTCAGGGTCATGGCGATGATCCCTACTGCGAAAAAACCGATAACCAAATACTTTGGCCAATTGATTTGTTTTTTCATTTTCTTCGGGCCTTTGTTTTATGCGTATGTATCAAATATTCGAAGACACGTGAGACCAAGGGAACTAGTCAACCCTGGTCCTGTTGCTGCCGCCTATTGATTTCGCTGAACTAGCTTGGCGATACGTGAGTTTGTCGGCTAATTGCGCTGCCATCGACATAGGTATCTGGCGACACTTCAAATTTCGAACGACAGGTGTCTGAACAGAAGTAGAATACTTCACCGCCATAAATGGCTGTTTTGGCGATGCGCGGATCGACAGTTTTATGACAAACCGGGTCAACGGCGGACTGAGGGTGCTCCCATCGGATTGCCTCAGCCTGACCGTCCGCTTGTTTCTTATTGTGGGTGTGCTTTTTGTGCCCAAACATGTGAGCACCGCAACCAAAGCGCATCATCAATATGATGAAGGCTCCCCAAAGCAACCAACTGAGAATATTTTCCATTTCTCTTCGCCATCCCATAAATACCTTTAGGTATGACTGTTCCGTCTGAAAGCAGCATGGTGCAGAACACCAAGGCTCGATCTGTACGCATGCCATCGGCAGGTGCAGAACCCAGAACAGTTATTCGCTATTTGTTCGGGAGGATCAGGATATGGGAGGCTGGAAAATCCATGACCGAGATACCGGCTGAAGGGACACTTCTTCTATCCCGTTCTGTACATGGGAAAACTCGGAAACCGGTAGGATAATCTCGGTAAGGACCGCTGATGTGGAGTGACAAGAAACCTGAGGGCAGCACGAAGCCAGGTCATGCTGGTGTTCAACGTCAAAACCATTGAGTTCTGCAGAATGCGCAGGAAAAGATCCAGTCGACGCGACTGCAATATGGGGAGCAAGCATTATAGCGCTAATCCCGACGAGCAGGATCAGTACGGCGCGTATTAGTGCTTGCTGTGCATTCATTGATCAAACTTCCTTTGGGCAGTAACGTAACACTTATGCCCTTAAATATCGAGTTACGTTGACCTACCTCAATTAAGGGGACGTTTTTTTTAACCGACTTCAGACAGAACCGTTACATCTGCAAGCCGGTTGTCCGTACTGTTGATTTCCTTTGAGATGTAAGGTTTGATTTCGGAGTATCTGACGTGAGCATCGGCTTGCGCCTGATAGTAGCGAAAGAGCTCTTTTAGCGGAGCGCCCATGTCTTTGTATGCAGTTAATACTGCGATTAGAGCCCCGAGCGTGAGATCGCCTTTTATCACCAGATACCCTCCAATTGTGTAAAAGAAGAAGGGCGTCATCTGTGATATGAAATTGTTTAAAGACTTCATGGCGAACTTGTTCTTGTGGATAGAGAGACGAAGGTCGTGAAGTCGCTTGTATGACCCGTAAATATCCCGGGCACCTGGCTGGTTATCGTTTGAGATGTTCCCTATCTTCTCGCCGAGAACTCTGACTTCCTTCAGCCGCGTTCGAGACAAAGCATTAATTTTCTTCTGGAATCTGGGGATGACAAAAATCTGAAGCGGCAACAGTGCGGTTGCGGCGATGCCCAAAACCAAATCTTGCACGAGCATGAAAGTCAGAATCGTCAGGAATGTACCGCCTTGTAACAAAGGCAGCACAATCGACTCTGCAGCATATCCAGCTACGGGCTCTACCTCCTGCACAATAACCGGAATCAATTCCCCTCCTTTGGGGGATGGCTTTCGAAAGCTGAATTTTGAAATATCAAGCCGTAGGCGGCGTGACATGTGTTCTGCCAGCGCACCGGATTGCAAATTAACCTGATATTTCAGCCAGCCATGCACGCCAATCGCCAATAAAAAAAGCAGACAGAGAGTAAGTAAAGCCATCGTTTGAGAGAACTCCATTCCTAAATAGGTAACTGGAAAATGTCCTGACTCAATGGCGTTGTTGATGATCAACTTCGGAAGCTCGAGGCTCATGTAAAGAGCCGGCAAAGAGGCCGTCGCCAGTAGCCCCAGTTTTATCTGCCGCTTCCATGAAGCTCTGAATATGTACTGCAGGAGCGCTGTTCCGCTCTTTGCCGAGGGCTTTTGAGCCTGTTGCGCAAGAACAGATCTGCGGCGTCTTAAAGCCCTGTATCCCGTCGCGCTGAGAATAATAATTAGCGCAACCGGCACCCCAAACACCACCAAATGGAATACAAGATGAACCCACCAGTGTGCATCGCTTGATATGTAGTGCGTCAAGCGATGCCCCATATCGTGGACGATTTCCATCATTGTAGTTAGGTTCCTTGAGAAGGTTCGGCAAAACAGACAGGGAGGAAAGTCCTCCCTGTCGTGTGATGCTTAGAAAAGAAGGCGGAGACCGGTTACGAGGTAAGTTGCCTCGTAATCTTCGCCGTCATCTTTTGCAAAGTCTGCGGTTTTGCCGAGTTTCCGCTCATAGGCAACCCCGATATACGGTGCAACGGCACGGTCGATGAGGTCATAGCTAAGCCGCAGTCCGATCTCTGCGCTTGAAAACCCGCGTCCGACCTCAATCTCGCTATCGTCAGAGAACGCAGCATTCAGCTCAAGCGAAGGTGTGAGGATTAAACGATTGGTCAGCAAGCCTTCATACTCAACATCAAGCCGCGCACTGCCGTCTCCGGTCTCGCTGACAAACAGATCAGCGTCGACTTCAAACCATTGAGGAGCAAGCCCCATGATTCCAACGGTTCCATACCAACGATCTGTTGTGCTTGGCGTATCCAGACGAATACCGGCTTTGGCATCGAAAAAGTCGCTGATTGGTGTTTGCAGGACCAGTCTGTTCTCGAAGTTTTCGTAAAGGTCGTTTTTGAGATCACGCTCGCCTTCGCCTTGCCAACGTAACTTCAGTTCATCGGTGCCAACAAATGCATCACCATCCCAAACGAAAAGATTTTCCCCTTCGTCACCAGAGCGGTATTCAAACTGCTCCATTTGAATGCCATAAAAGATGTGATTGTCTGCTTTGGCAGTGAACGAGAAGGACAGGATCGTGGAAAGAACACCACCACCAATCGCGGCCAAAGTTAGTGTTTTCATTGTTATTGAACTCCATTCTCAAGTGCCGCGACGGCTGGACCGCCCTCTACAACCACTTTTCGGAACATGCCAGAAGCCATGTGATAGCTAAGGTGACAGTGGAAAGCCCATTGCCCAGGTTCATCAACTTCGGTTTCCGAATAAACGGTCATGCCAGGGTTGATATTGATGGTGTGTTTAACCGGATCCCATTTACCGTTGCCAGTATCGAGGATTGACCACATCCCGTGCAAATGCATCGGGTGTGACATCATGGTCTCATTGACGAACTTGAAGCGCACCCGTTCGCCATATTTCAAGCGGATAGGTTCTGCATCTTCATATTTGACGCCATTGATTGACCACGTATAGCGTTCCATGTTTCCGGTAAGGCGCAGTTCAATTTCACGCGTTGCAGGCCGTTCAGGGTACAAAGGCTTCTGTGCCTTCAGGTCGGCATAGGAGAGGAACTTTCCGCCATTGGCTGCTTTTGGTGTCAAACCACTTCCAGCGGCATAGAAGGGATCATCTTTGGACATTCCCATCTGAGAATGATCCATTCCGGCCATATTCGAATGGTCCATTCCAGCCATACCGTTCTCGTTACCACTGCCCATCGAAGAATGATCCATTCCGGCCATGCTACCGTGATCCATTCCCATGTCCGCCATTGTCAGCAACGGAGCGTCCATGCGTCTGGCTGGCATTTCAGCTTTCAACCCTTCTTGCGGCGACAACGATCCGAATGCATAACCCGAGCGTCCCATTGATTCGGCCATGATTGCATACGGCTTTTCAGCTGTCGGCTGAACAATCACGTCGTATGTTTCTGCAACCGAAATGCGGAATTCATCAACCTTGACCGGTTGAACATTGTTGCCGTCAGCCTGGACAACAGTCATTTCAAGTCCCGGAATGCGGACGTCGAAGTAAGTCATGGCCGATGCATTGATGAAGCGCAGGCGCACACGTTCGTTTGGCTCAAATAGTCCGGTCCAGTTTTGTTCCGGTGATTTACCATTGATGAGGCCGACGAAGCCCGGAACGTCTTCAATATCTGTTGGCATCATGCGCATGCTGCCCCAGTCTCCACGTTCAGAGAGAGTTTCTCCCAAACCGTTTTCCGAAACGTCGGAGATGAAGTCTCCGAGCGTGCGTTGGTTACGGTTGTAGTAGTCCGGCATCATCTTTAGGTTGCGCAGAATACGCGCCCCGGAATGAGGGTGCTTGTCTTTCAGAACAACGACATATTCACGGTCGAACTTGAATGGCTCGCGTTTTTCGGGTTCGATAACAATTGAGCCGTAAGCGCCATCTGGTTCCTGGAAGCCAGAGTGGCTGTGAAACCAATAGGTCCCGCTCTGTTTGACAGGAAAGCGATAGGTAAAAGTCTCGCCCGGTTCGATCCCGGTGAAGCTGATGCCCGGCACACCGTCCATCTGGTAGGGAAGGATCAACCCATGCCAATGGATAGATGTAGTCTCGTCCAGGTTGTTCGTCACGTTGATGACGGCATCTTCGCCTTCTTTGAGGCGCAAGGTCGGACCGGGCGAGGACCCGTTATAGCCAATTGCTTTGGTTTTCATATCACCTGTGTCGATGGTAACGTAATCGACAGACAGATTATAGGTTGCCGCATACCCTGCTGTTGACACAGCAATAGTGCTTAGCGCCCCCAAAAGGGCACGCCCAAGAAGTTTTCTCATTCTCATGATCTCCGATGGTTGAGGTGCGCCAGAGGCAACAGGGAGGGATTCCCTCTGGCGCGAGACCCTGCGCAGTGGTTACTGCAGGCGAACTTTACCGACCATGCCGCTCTCGTAGTGGCCTGGTACATTGCACGCAAATTCAAGTTCTGCGTCTTTCGGGAAGGTCCAGATCACCTCGGCAGAATCACCCGGCTCCAGAAGTACGCTGTTCGGATCGTTGTGCTTCATGGTTTCACCGTTCCCCATGTCCATTTCCATCATGTCCATGTTGATTTTGTCTACTTCAAGGGCCCCGTGTTCCATCATCATCATCATTTCTTTTTGATGGTCAGCATGCATGGTTGCGGTGCCGATGTTGAATTCGTGAACGAACTCACCCTTGTTTTCGACTAGAAAACGAACGGTTTCGCCGCCGCGAACAACAATCTTTTCCTTGTCATAGAAATTGTCTTCCATCGTGATCCGAATTGTCCGGCGAACATCAGAGATATCGCCAGGCGCTCCGATTTCGACGCCATCATTATGACCGCCACTATGACCTGCACCAGCAAATGCAGAAGTCTGGATACCGGCAAGGCTACCCATAGCAAGGGCGGAAGCAACAGCAAGGCGAAGGACAGAAGTAGTGTATTTGGGCATGAAAATGCTCCCGAGATAATTCAGTATAAAGGATCTCGTTACGCAAACCTTACACAGAGTCAGTGATCGGACTCATAGCGACAGATTACGTCACGAATGCAGTTTAGATAAGGAACTGAATATCTTAGGTGCGGGGAGGTTTGACGCTAACATCAAGCTCTGCAGGCGAGAGCGTTCTGTCTTTTGCCCAGTACTTTACAGACAACAAAACAGGTGCAGCGTTCCAGTTACCAGACATTTGCTGCACATAGGGACCACAAACAGCCATGCCACAAACATCGTTGTGCGATGGATCCTGTGTGTGAGAACTACTGTCAGCCATGACGGAGACAACACTGTGATGGCCACTGTTAATATCAGCGGCTTTGGCATGCACGGCCTCAGCGCCAGACAGCATTACTGTCAACGCGATGATAACCGAAAGTATGCACGAGATGATCCGCAAAAGGAGAATCCTATCACAATGTTGCAGCGCAATGGTTATCTTGATGTATCAATGCGGTCAAGTGGCAATATTGTGGCAAAGACAGACTATTTCACGAATTTACATCTGCTGCTTGAGCCATCAGCAAGGTGAAAACAATAGATTACTGCATTCGTCGCCATGAAATCACGTTATGCGCTACAGATGAACAACCTGTTGTGCTGAGTTATTCACTAATCTGCGGGTATGACTTGCTAACAATCAATTTATAGATGAAGCACAATCAAATCCTATTAAATGCTGCGTAACCCAACAATTCTCCTAGTCTCTGGATATGGGCACAGAGGTGCAGCAATAGGATTTACTGTAGTTCGATATAGACAGCATCGCATCCTTGGGATAGAAGTAAACCATGCTCAATCGCATCAGGTTTTTGACCATACTTTTGATAGCTGCTTTTGCCGTCGGGACAAGTTTCCAGA
>NZ_DBGS01000094.1:0-12929 GCF_002295455.1 Thalassospira sp. UBA848
CGAAAACAGTGTTTTCAATTCCGAAAAAAACCGAAAGTTTAAAGCTTAGCACCCTCCTTGCCGCAATCGGCATGGTTGGCATGGCTTCCACCCCGGCGGCCGCCGCAGATGACTGCATCGCGCGCGGCGATCTTGATCCGATGTATTGCGACATGGACGGCGACCTTGTTGCCGATGCCCCGGCAGCGGATCAGCTCGTTGACCCGGACACCCTTGTCTTTGCATATACCCCGGTCGAAGATCCGGCTGTTTATGCCGACATCTGGGACCCGTTCCTGCAGCATCTTGAAGATGTTACCGGCAAAGACGTTCACTTCTTTGCTGTTCAGTCGAACTCGGCAGAAGTCGAAGCCATGCGTTCAGGCCGTCTGCACGTTGCTGGCTTCTCGACCGGCCCGACCCCGTTTGCTGTTAACCTTGCCGGTGCAGTTCCGTTCGCGCTGATGGGTGCGGATGATGGCCGCTTTGGTTACACGCTTCAGCTTTACACCCGCACCGACAGCGGCATCGACACGGTTGAAGACCTCAAAGGCAAACGCGTTGCCCATACCTCGCCGACCTCGAACTCGGGCAACCTTGCACCGCGTGCACTGCTTCCGGGTCAGGGCATCGTTCCGGAACAGGATTACGAAGTTGTCTATTCCGGTTCGCATGATCAGTCGATCCTGGGCGTTGTTGCCGGTGACTATGACGCAGCCCCGGTCGCGTCTGAAGTTGTCGAACGTATGGCCCAGCGCGATCTTTATGATCCGAACGAAGTCAAAATCATCTATGAAAGCAAGCCTTTCCCGACCACTTCGTTCAACTATGCCCACAACCTGAAGCCGGAACTGGTCGAAAAGATCAAGGAAGCCTTCTTTACCTTCGACATGAAGGGCACCGCCCTTGGTGAAGAGTTCAAGGGTGTCTCGAAGTTCCTGCCGATCACCTACAAGGATGACTGGGCGGTTATTCGTGAAATTCAGGCTGCCAACGGTGTGAAATACACCCCGGACAACCTGAAGTAATTCCCGACCATTCAATCGAACCGAACGATGCAGGGCCTGCTTTTGCAGGCCCTGTGCCACCCATTTTATTCGGGGTAACGCAATGCTGCGTATCAAAGAACTTGTAAAACGCTATGGCGACGAAAAGGCAGTGTTGAAGAACCTGAACCTTGAAGTCCCGGGCGAAAGTGTTGTTTCCATCATTGGTGCGTCAGGCGCGGGTAAAAGTACCCTGCTGCGCTGTATCAACCGCCTTGTGGAACCGTCTTCGGGCTCTATCGAACTTAATGGCACTGAATTGACCAAGCTTGAAGGCAAGGCGCTGCGTTTGGCACGTCGCCGCATTGGTATGGTGTTTCAGGGCTTTAACCTGATTGACCGTTTGACGGTGATGGAAAACGTCCAGTCCGGTCGTCTGGGCTATCTTCCGGCATGGCGCGCTGTGACGCGCAAATACCCGCAGGAAGACATTGATCGCGCCTTTCATTTGATGGAACGCGTCGGTATCGCCCATTATGCCGACAAACGTGCTGATGAACTTTCCGGTGGTGAACGCCAGCGTGTTGGTGTGGTCCGCGCCCTGATGCAGGAACCTGAAATCCTGCTGGCCGATGAACCGACCGCATCGCTTGATCCGAAAACATCACGTCAGATCATGGATCTGCTGCGCGCGCTCGCATCCGAGCTGCACCTGCCGGTTCTGATCAACATTCATAACGTCAACGAAGCCAAGGAATACACGCAGCGGATCGTTGGCATGCGCTTTGGCCGCATCATTTTCGACGGCGAGCCGGTCGACCTGAACAATGACGCGATGGATGAAATTTATGCTGGTGTCCCGGCCGAGGAACGCGGCGGCGCTGAAAGCAGCAACCACCTGCGCGAGGTCGCGGCACGATGAGCAGCACCGTTCAACCAACGGGCCGCACCTGGAAGAAGCCCCCCTTCATCGCAAACCCTGTGTTGCGCTGGGGGATTCTGGTGGCGGTTGCGGCCTATGTATGGTGGGCATTAACATCCCTGCCATTCGACTGGGAGCGCATTCAGGATGGTGTCCCGCGTGCGATCCGTATCTTCAAGGGCGCCTTCCCGCCCAGCTTCATCCGTGGCGAGCTGCTGTTTGACGGCTTCATGGAAAGCATCAAGATCGCCATCGTTTCCACCCTGCTTGGTCTGGCGTTAAGCGTTCCGATTGCCTTTGCATCGGCATCGAACATCGCGCCAAAATGGCTTTATACCATCGGGCGTGGTGTCATCATTGTTGCCCGTTCCTTCCATCCGGTCATTGTCGCGATCCTGTTTGTCAAAGCTGTCGGCTTTGGCCCGCTGGCGGGTATCCTGACGCTGACGGTCTATTCCATCGGGTTCGTTGCCAAAATGCTGGCCGAACGGATCGAGGAAATCGACTGGGGCCAGGTCGAGGCGATCCGCGCTGCCGGCGGGGCGACATTTGTCACCCTTCTGTATGCCGTGATCCCGCAAATCATGCCCCGTCAGATCGGTCTTTCCATCTATCAGCTTGATAGCAACCTGCGCGCCTCTGCCATTGTGGGCATCGTTGGTGCAGGCGGTATCGGTTCGACCCTTCTTAATGCCTTTGGGCGTTATGACTATGACTTTGCGCTGGCGATTACCCTTTGCATCATCGGTGTAATTCTTGTCAGCGAGGCCATCAGCGGCCGGATCAGGAGGAACCTATGGTAGCCACCACCCAACCTACCGGACCGGAAGCAATCGCCAACCGCGAATGGTCCCGCTATACCACCAAGGAACGCTGGCGGCGCTATGGCCTGACCGCACTGGTCGCACTCGCTGTTGTCTGGTCCTTGTCCACGATCAACATCATCTGGCCTTGGCTTTGGGATGCACCGGAACAGATGGGCGATCTGTTTGCCCGAATGTTCCCGCCATCGCTTGAAGGCTGGCAGGATATCGCATGGACGCTTCTGGAAACCGTCAATATCGCAACGATTGCGACCTTCTTTGCAGTGTTCATGTCCTTGCCGATTGCCCTGATTGCGGCACAAAACACCACACCGAACCGCGCAACCCTGTGGCTTGGCCGGTTCATTCTGGTGTCGTCGCGTTCGGTCAACACCATTATCTGGGCGCTGCTGTTTGTTGCCGTGTTCGGACCGGGTGTTCTGGCCGGTATTCTGGCAATTGTTTTCCGGTCCCTTGGCTTCCTTGGCAAATTGCTGGGCGAAGCAATCGAGGAAATCGACCGTGCCCCGATCGAGGCACTGGAATCTGTTGGCGCATCGCGTTTCAAGATTCTGGTCTATGGCGTCATTCCGCAAGTCATGCCGACCTTCTTTGCCGTATCCATCCTGCGCTGGGACATCAACCTGCGTGAAAGTACGGTTCTGGGGCTGGTCGGTGCTGGCGGTATCGGCATCATCCTTCAGGGCGCGATTGATACCTTTGCATGGCAAACGGTTGCCACGATCCTTCTTGCAATCATTGGTCTGGTCATTATTGGCGAAGCCATTTCAGCTTACCTGCGCAAAAAGGTGATCTGACGTGACCAAAACATACGACCTTCTGGTCGTTGGCGGCGGCATCAACGGGGCTGGTATTGCCCGTGATGCCGCCGGTCGCGGGCTTTCTGTTCTTTTGGTCGAACAGCGCGACCTTGCCTCGGCCACCTCTTCTTCCTCGACCAAACTCATCCATGGCGGCCTTCGATATCTTGAACATTACGAGTTCCGTCTGGTGCGTGAAGCACTTCAGGAACGCGAAGTTCTGTTGGCTGCTGCCCCACATATCATCTGGCCTTTGACCTTTGTCCTGCCCCATCACAGGGGCCTGCGTCCGAAATGGATGCTGCGCGCTGGGTTGTTCCTTTATGATCATCTGGCAAGGCGCAAACGCCTGCCCGGATCACGTGCCGTTTCCTTCAAGGGCACGCCCGAAGGCGAACCATTGAAATCCGATTACGCTGGCGGCTTTTCCTATTCCGATTGCTGGGTGGATGATGCCAGGCTTGTGGTTCTAAACGCCCAAGACGCACAGGCCCATGGCGCTGAAATCCAAACCCGAACCAAATGCGCGTCACTGATGCGTCATCAAGATCACTGGAATGCCGAGTTGATCGGGCCCGATGGTTCCCCGCAATCGGTTCAGGCCAAAGCGGTGGTCAATGCCGCAGGCCCGTGGGTGACCGAAATGGTCGAAAATGCCGGACTTGGCAAAAAGGCTGCCGGTCTTCGACTGGTCAAGGGCAGCCACATTGTCGTGCCGCGCATTCATGACCATGATCATTGCTATATCTTCCAAAACAGCGATGGCCGCATTGCCTTTGCCATCCCCTATCAGCAGGACTACACCCTGATCGGCACGACCGATGTTGCCTATACCGGCGATCCGGCACAGGTCGAAATCAGCGATCAGGAAATCGACTATCTGCTTGATCTGGTGAATGGCTATCTGGCCAAACCACGCAGCCGCAACGACGTGGTCTGGGACTATTCCGGTGTGCGCCCGCTTTATGATGACAAGAACGATAATGCGTCGGCGGTAACCCGCGATTACGTGTTTGATCTTGATACCGGCGATACCGAAAGCTCCGCCCCGATCCTGTCGATCTATGGCGGCAAGATCACCACCTATCGCAGGCTGGCCGAACATGCGATGCAGAAACTGGCCCCGGTTCTGGGCAACGATGCCAAGGACTGGACGGCAAATGCCATCCTTCCCGGTGGCGATATGCCAGACGGTGATTTCGATGCATTCCTTGCCACGGCCAAGGCAACCTATGACTGGTTGCCAGACACGTTGCTTTATCGTCTGGTGCGAAGTTACGGCACGGCGATTTCAACGATTATCGGCGCGGCCAGGTCGCTGCGCGATCTGGGCACAGAAATCGCCCCGAACCTGTATGAAGCCGAACTCTACTATCTGAGAGCCAAGGAATGGGTGTGTTGCGCAGAAGATGTTCTGTGGCGCAGAACCAAACTTGGCCTTGGGATGCAGCCTGATCAGGTCAAAGCCATCGAACAATGGTTTGCCGCCCAAGCCCGGCTTGGTCAGGCTGCACAGTGATGTTGGATGCGGAACCTGCGCGGCCTAGCTGCGCAGGCCATCCCATTTCACGAACTCATGGGCGATAAAATCTTCCATCATCGCGCGCCACATGCGATCGGCCATGTCCTCGTCAAATCCGTCAATCCGGCATTGCGCCTTTACTTTGGCGATCACGTCTTCGATACGGTCCTCATCACGCACGGCATCGCGGGACGGCTTGATGCGTGCAGCCTGTTCTATGTAATTGAGCCGTTCGGCCATCAATGCCACCAGAAGCCTGTCAATCCTGTCCACATTGGCGCGAACATCGGACATGGTCTCACAGTGATTGGTTTTAACGGTCATCGTCCAGAACCTTCTTTTATTCAAGTTCACGCACAAAAAAGGGCAGTGCGAACACTGCCCTTGATATTGATATGGCCAACGCCTTAATAGGCATATTCCTTGAACAGCGGATCAACCGATCCGTTCCATTCGGTTTCATACTTATCAAGGAATTCCTCAGCCAGTGTCCGGCCGCTTTCGGCAACGTCATCAAGGCTATCAAGGAAGTGGCTTTCGTCATCGCCATAGCCATCCATGCGACCACGGTTTTGCAGCCCCTGACGGGCAATGGCCAGAACTTCCTTGGACAGGTCCTGAACCGTGCCGTTCTTGAACGGGGTGGCAAGCGCCGTGCGCGGAACTTCATTGCGCAGCGCTTCGCGCTCGGCCACTGACAGGTCCTTTACCAGATCCCAGGCGGCATCAAGGGCGGCATCATCATAAAGCAGACCAACCCAAAGGGCAGGCAGCGCACAGATGCGTTTCCACGGGCCACCATCGGCACCACGCATTTCAAGAAACTTCTTAAGACGCACTTCCGGGAAGGCCGTGGTCATGTGATCTGACCAGTCATTCATGGTCGGACGTTCGCCCGGCAGGACATCCAGTTTGCCATCCATGAAATCACGGAACGACTTGCCGGCTGCATCGATGTATTTGCCATCGCGATAGACGAAATACATCGGCACATCGAGCATGTAGTCAACATAGCGTTCAAAGCCAAAACCGTCTTCGAACACAAAGGGCAGCATGCCGCAGCGATCCGGGTCAGTATCCGTCCAGACGTTCGAACGTGCCGACAGGAAACCGCTTGGTTTGCCATCAACAAACGGGGATGCGGCAAACAGGGCAGTAGCCACCGGCTGAAGGGCAAGCGACGTCTTGAACTTCTTGACCATGTCGGCTTCTGAGCTGAAATCCAGATTGACCTGAATGGTCGAGGTCCGAAGCATCATGTCCAGACCAAGGTTTCCGACCTTGGGCATGTAGTTTTTCATGATGCCGTAGCGCCCCTTGGGCATCCACGGAATGTCTTCACGCTTCCATTTCGGATTGTGACCAACGCCGAGCATATCAATGCCGATGCCATCACAAATTTCGCGCACTTCGTGCAGATGCGTGTGCACTTCACCACAGGTCTGGTGAATGTTTTTCAGTGGCGCACCGGAAAGCTCGATCTGGCCGCCCGGTTCAAGCGATACGGAACATTTGTCCTTGGTAAGCGCAATGACATTGCCGTTCTCAACGATCGGCTCCCAGTCATAATGCTCGGCCAAGGCGGTAAGAAGGGTTTTGACGCTGCGTTCCCCTTCATAGGGAATGGGGCGAAGATCATCGCGGGTATAGGCGAATTTTTCGTGTTCGGTGCCGATGGCCCAGTCTTTTTTTGGCGTAGAGCCGGACTCGAACCATTCGACAAGCTGGCGCCGGCTTTCAATTACCGGGCTGTCACCAGTGGAGGCGCTGACAGTCATAAGGGCTTCCCCTAATCTCTCGCAACGGGTCGGTGCGACCAATCGCCGATACGATCCTGAAATACGGTCAAAGCTGCGATTGCGGCCGTTTCGGCACGCAGGATACGCGGACCGAGACTTACAGGCGTTGCAAAAGGCTGTTTGCGGATACGTTCAAGTTCGTCGGCGCTAAAGCCGCCCTCGGGTCCAATCACGATTGCATGGTTAACAACATTGATATTGTCGATAACCGAGCCAGCGCCCTTTGCCAATAGCTGACTTAGCACTTCACCAATTGGTGACCCCGATCCTGTTTCATCACAAAATAGCAGATGGTGGTTTTCTGCCAGATTTGCGACCCAGTCCAAAAGACGCACAGGTTCGCAAACCTCAGGCACAGTCAGGCGTTCGCATTGTTCTGCGGCCTCGATAACCTGTGACTGCAACCGATCAAGGCGAACCTTGTCGGTGATGCCATGCTGGGTGATGACAGGTTGCAATCTTTCAACCCCAAGCTCGACCGACTTTTCAATCAGGAAATCAAGACGTTGTTTTTTGATCGGTGCAAAGACAAGAGTCGGCCCGACTTCATTGCCCTGCTCACGCAATCGTCGTTCGGCCGTAACACTGCCTTTCTTTTTGCGGAGCTCGTTGATCGTGCCAAGCCACTCACCATCCAGACCGTTAAAAATTTTTACCGGCGTTCCGGGCTTGAGGCGCATGACATGTTCGAGGTAATGAGACTGTTCGGGCGCAAGTTCGATTTCACTATCAGCCGTGATAGGATCACGAACGAAAAGGCGTTGGCGGGCACGCGTGGCATCTGCGGTCATAAAGGTCCCCAAAGCCGTTTTACGGCATTTTACAAAAGTTTTTCATCAGATAGGCCAATTATGACACAGGTCAACCAGCCAATACAGAATAGCAAAAACGATATGCCACAGGACGGGTGGATAGATCGTTTCATGCCCGAAGCTGTGCGGCCCTATCTGAAACTTCTGCGCCTTGATCGCCCGATTGGCACATGGCTGTTGTTGCTGCCCTGTTGGTGGTCTACCGCCATGGCAGGCGGGTTAACTGATGCCGTCACCACCAAACAGATCGTCATCATGATGGCCCTGTTCGGCGTTGGGGCCGTGATCATGCGCGGGGCTGGTTGCGTGATCAACGATCTGGCAGATCGCAATTTTGATGGTCAGGTCGAACGCACCACCACCCGCCCCCTGCCAAGTGGTCAGGTCAAGGTCTGGCAGGCTTTGCTGTTCCTTGGCTTCATGATGTTGCTTGGACTTGGCATTCTGGTGCAGTTCCGCATCGAGGCAATCATTGTCGGCATCTGTTCGATCCCGATTATCATCACCTATCCGTTCATGAAGCGCGTCACCTATTGGCCGCAGGCCTGCCTTGGCCTTGCCTTTAACTGGGGGGCCCTTGTCGGGTGGGCGGCGGTGACCGGCACCGTCGAACCCGCCGCCATTGCCATGTATGCGGCAGGCTTTTTCTGGACACTTGGCTATGACACCATTTATGCCCATCAGGACAAGGATGATGATGCCAAGATCGGCCTGAAATCCTTGGCACTGCGTCTGGGCGATGCGACGCCGAAATGGGCGAAGGGGTTCTATACCATGACCACCCTTCTGCTTGGCATTTCAGGCATGCTGGCTGGTTTGCACTGGTCTTATTTTGTCTTGCTGGGGCTTGCTGGCATTCATCTTGGATGGCAGGTTGCCACCGTCAAACTTGATGACGCAGCCAATTGCCTGAAGCGCTTTAAATCCAACCGCGATTACGGATTGCTGGTGCTCTTGGCAATTGTGATTTCACATCTGATTGCGAACGCGTGACCAATTCCCCTTTTTTAAGGTAAGCCGCTGAATGAGCGACAATGTCTTTGCCGACGCACTGGTGCCCGATGTCGATGATCCGCAATTTGCCGATCTGATCGAAACCTTTACCGTACCCGCCCGTGTGCCGCTGGCACCGGAAATCGAAATGTATCTGGCGACCCATATCACCCCGCTTTGGCAGGCGACCGAGGATATGCTGGGTGTACTCGATATCCCCCCACCCTATTGGGCCTTTGCATGGCCGGGTGGGCAGGCAATCACGCGCTATATCCTTGATCACCCGGAACTGGTGCGCGGCAAGCGGGTGCTTGATTTCGCCTGTGGCGGTGGCATGCAGGCAATTGCCTGTGTGCAGGCCGAGGCTGCCGAGATCCTCGCCAACGACATTGATCCGGTGGCGATCACCGCGACCCGCCTGAACGCCAAACATAATGGCGTTGAAGTCCCGACCACGACCGAAAACCTTGTTGGCACCTCGGCCCCGCAAAAGCGCTGGGATGTGATTTTTGCCGGCGACGTTTGCTATCAGCAGGATATGGCGAATGCCGTTCTGCAGTGGCTGATGACTGAGGCCCGCCTTGGCACCAAGGTCATCCTGGCCGACCCCGGCCGGACCTATGCGCCCACCCATAACATTGACGAACTTGAAACCTACGACGTTCCCGTCGATGTCGCGGTCGAGGACACCGACAACAAGTTCACCCGGATCTGGCAGCTCTTGCCGGATCGAAATTAGCCGACATCAACAACAGATCTGCGGAATTCGACATCGTCAATCACCCGCAAAACAAAACCGGGACCATGGCGATGTCCGGCGCGTTTGGCGAAATGTTCGATCATCTCCCATTGCTCAAGGGATTTGAAACGACGATCCCTAGCTTCAATCGCAGACAGGCCATAAACCGCGCCCCGTTCAAAAACATGCCCGCGCACGGATTGGTATATCCCGATGTGATCCGGGCGCACGCCGCAATCAAGATCAAGATCGCGGCCCTGGAGTTGCTGATAGCTGTAGTGGGCCGGAACGGACTCTGTGACATGCATGTGGGCAAGCTGCTGCGGGGTCAGCCAGGTAACAGATACCCGCGAACGCGTTCCGGGCGATAATGCCAATGTTGCCGGAACGGACCCATAACCAGTTAAATGGGTCGAATAGACTATGTCGTGATGCATCATCCAGCCATGCGTCACCGGAATTTCGTCAGACAGGTTTTGATGGGTAAATTTCCGACTGAGCTGCAAGGGCGCGCGATTTGACCCGACAGCCAGAACCGGTGTCCGTCCGCTTGTAATCGGGCCGATATCACCGTCAGACATCGGTATCACTTCTCCGCCGCGAAACACAAAATCGTGGTCTGGCGCGGGGTAAGGATACAAAAACGCGCGCAGGAGTTCCTGCGCGCGTGGATGCTGTTCGACCTGCTCGCGCAACACGGAATCCGTGATCATGTGCGCATCAGATAACGAAAACATGTTGGTCGCCCGGCTTAACCTTCTACGACGCGATAGCGGTAGTTGCAGTCATCAACATGCTGCCAGGCAAGTTTCGACCATGCTTTTTCAGCATCGCCAAACGTCGCGAACGGGCCATGGCGTTCTTCTTCGCCACCAACCGGGTTTTCAAAGTCGGTGCTTTCGTACTCGCCACCGACAACCCAGTATTCTTCAAGTCGTTCAATGCGGTAACGCGAATTTGCGTCATCAACCGACTGCCAGGCCATTTTCGACCATTGCTGTTCGGCTTCTTCGAAGCTGCCAAACGGACCAATCTTGGTTTCTTCGCCGATCGGCTTGTCGAAACCGGTATCCTGATAGGTGCCCCCGATAACCCAGTACTTGGCCATCTGTGCGTCCTTCATGCTTTTGGTGAGTTGCCAGGTCGCGTGCTGTGGGTCACGCGACTCTTTTCCTTGCCCATGTATAACCAAATGATGCGCTGACCAAAACCGCAAAATTATGCATCGCCCTGCAACGCAGCAATGTCAGATCATGTAGGGATGGATCGAACCGGTTACAAATGACGTATTTGATAACAGCAAGGTTGTCCCGTTTCGCTCCGCGGCGTATGAAGACAATCAGGTTTCAAAGCTTTAGATGACAGGTGCCATGCCCTATCAATCCCTTCGTGACTTCATGGAAGCGCTGGAAAAGTCCGGCCGCCTTGTCCGCGTCACCGAACCGGTATCCCCCAACCTTGAAATGACAGAAATCCAGACACGCCTTCTGGCCGAAGGTGGCCCGGCAGTTCTGTTTGAAAATGTGGTGGGCGATGACGGCAAAAAATACGACATGCCGGTTCTGGTCAACCTGTTTGGCACCGTCGACCGCGTGGCGGCGGGCATGAACCGCAAGCCCGAAGAACTCCGTGAAGTGGGCGAAACACTGGCGTTCCTCAAACAGCCCGAACCGCCCGCCAGCATCCGCGAAGCCTTTTCGATGCTGCCGCTTGCCAAGACCGTCATGGCAATGAAGCCCAAAACGGTTTCCAAGGCACCGTGTCAGGAAATCGTGCTCGAAGGCGATGATATCGATTTATCGAAAATACCGGTTCAGTCCTGCTGGCCCGGCGAACCCGCACCACTTATTACTTGGCCGCTGGTCGTGACCCAGGGGCCAAGTGCAGGCACCAAGGGCGGTGACAAGCGCGATGTGTTTAACCTTGGCATCTATCGCATGCAGGTGTTGGGCAAAAACAAGACCATCATGCGCTGGCTGAAACATCGCGGTGGCGCGCAGCATCATGCGCGCTGGAAACAGGAAAAGCGTGATCCGCTTCCCGCCGCCATCGTGTTGGGCGCGGATCCGGGCACGATCCTTGCCGCCGTCACCCCGGTACCTGATACCTTGTCGGAATATCAGTTTGCCGGTCTTCTGCGCGGCGAAAAAGTCGAACTGGTCGATTGCAAAACCGTCCCGCTCAAGGTACCGGCCGCGGCTGAGATCGTGCTGGAAGGCTATGTCTCGCTTGATGAATATGCGCCCGAGGGGCCGTATGGCGATCACACCGGTTATTATAACTCGGTCGAAGACTTCCCGGTCTTTACCGTAACCGCCATCACCATGCGCAAGAACCCGATCTATCTGTCAACCTTCACCGGCCGTCCGCCAGATGAACCATCAGTTCTGGGTGAAGCACTGAACGACGTGTTCGTACCCCTTCTGCAGCAACAGTTCCCGGAAATCGTTGATTTCTGGCTGCCGCCAGAGGGATGCAGCTATCGCATCGCGGTTGTTTCGATGAAGAAGGCCTATGCCGGCCACGCCAAGCGCGTGATGATGGGCGTCTGGTCATTCCTGCGGCAGTTGATGTACACCAAATTCGTCATTGTCGTGGATGACGATATTGATGTCCGCGACTGGAAAGATGTCATGTGGGCCATCTCGACCCGGATGGATCCGGTGCGCGATATCACCACGGTGACAGACACCCCGATTGATTACCTTGATTTCGCGTCCCCTGTTTCGGGACTTGGTGGCAAGCTGGGGCTTGATGCCACCAACAAGCTGCCCGGCGAAACCAACCGCGAATGGGGCGAAAAGATCTATATGGAAGATGACATCATCGACCGTGTGGATCAGAAATGGGAACGCTATGGCCTGCCCGGATCAGGCAAGAAAATCTGGCGGGACTAAATAAAAAAGGCGGGTTTCTAACCCGCCTTTTTTCTGACCTGAATGTTTTGACTAGTTTCTGAAGAACATCCAGTGATCGCCATTTTCATCGGGCTTTTCGGAATAGAAAAACTGCGGCGCATCACACATGAAATCATCAACGCGGATGGCGAAATTGCACATATCCGCATCCCCCATAACTTCGGCCATGTATTCAGTGCTGTTTTCCTGCCAGCTCAGCACCGGCGGTGCCGTTTCATCAAAGACACACAGGGCGAACTGCTCGGACTGCTGGAACGGAATATAACGGATTTCACTGCGATCTTTGGCACCATGGTTGGTAACAAACAACAGTGCGAAAAACGGACCGTCAGGGTTATCAAGGTCAACCCATCCGGCAATGCGATCAAGGACGCCGTCACAGGTAAAATCACCCGTCAGCATCTGATGACGATAATTTCGGGCGTATTTCCCGCCCTGCCAGCGCATTTCGGAATAAAACTGTGCGCTTGAAACCGGATCGGTTTCGCCATTCGCATTCAGCTCCCATACGCCATTTTCATCCCAGCCTTCCATCACAGTCTTGCTGTCATCTGCGAATGCAGGACTGGCCAATCCGATCAGGCAGACCGCACTAAGCCCGGAAAGAATTCTCTGCTTGTTCATCGCGTTCCCGT
>NZ_DBGS01000080.1:0-60513 GCF_002295455.1 Thalassospira sp. UBA848
TCGTTCACGAATGAACGTTTTCTTGTTTGTCGGTGTTCGCTGTTTATTTGCGATATCTAACGTATGTGCGTGCGTTTGCCGCATGGCTGTGTCGAATAAATGTCACAATTCGAAACTTGAAAATTTTCGAAAATGAACTATTTTTCTCATCAAAGAGTTTTCCTTCTACGATGAGAGGCCCCCATGGCTGGCACTTCAAACTATGATCTGATCATTATCGGCGGCGGCATTAATGGCGCCGGGATCGCACGCGATGCGGCGGGCCGGGGCCTTCGCGTATTGCTGTGTGAAAAGGATGATCTGGCCAGTGCCACCTCGTCGGCCAGCACCAAGTTGATCCATGGCGGGTTGCGTTACCTTGAGCATTACGAATTCCGTCTGGTGCGCGAAGCACTGACCGAACGCGAAGTATTGCTGGACAATGCACCGCATATCATCTGGCCGCTGCGCTTTGTTCTGCCGCACCGCAAGGATCTGCGCCCGGCCTGGATGATCCGTCTTGGATTGTTCCTTTATGACCATCTTGGCGGGCGCAAAAAGCTTCCGGCGTCCGAGGGCATTTCATTCGCCAAGCACGTATCCGGTGCGCCCCTGCGGGACGAGATGACAAAGGGCTTTGTCTATTCCGATTGCTGGGTTGATGATGCGCGCCTTGTGGTCCTGAACGCAATGGACGCGAAGGACATGGGGGCCGAGATTTTGACCCGTACCGAATGTGTCGGGGCGAGCCGGTCAGATGATGGTTGGAATGTGACGCTGCGCGATCAGGAAACAGGCGAAAACCGCTCTGTGTCAGGCCGCATGCTGATCAATGCCGCCGGGCCATGGTGTGCCGATCTGATCAATCCGGAAAACGGTGTCGTCAAATCCGATACCAGGGCCAATATCCGCCTGGTCAAGGGCAGCCATATTGTCGTGCCCAAGATGTTTGATCATGATTTCTGCTATATCTTCCAGAACGGCGATGGCCGCATTGTTTTTGCTATTCCCTATCAGGATGACTTCACCCTGATCGGCACCACGGATGTCGATTTCAAGGGCGATCCGTCCACGGTCAAGATTGATCAGGATGAAATCGATTATCTTTGCAAGCTTGCCAGCGGCTATTTCAAAAAGCCGATCGCATCGGATGATGTCGTCTGGACCTATTCCGGGGTGCGGCCGCTTTATGCCGGTGAAGGCGCGGAAGCGAACGCGTCCAAGGTATCGCGTGATTACACCCTGAAACTCGAAGCCAATGGTCATCAGGCCCCGGCACTTCATGTCTTTGGCGGTAAAATCACCACCTATCGCAAGCTTGCCGAACATGCGCTTCAGATCATCTCAAGGGAACTGGGTGCCAAGGATACCCCCTGGACGGCGGGGGCATCATTGCCGGGCGGGGATTTCCCCAATGCATCTTATGACGCGGCCTTTGCATCCTATGCTGCACGCTATGACTGGATGGACGCGGTGATGCTCAAACGCCTTCTGCGCGCTTATGGTACGCGGATCGAACAGATCATTGGCAATGCCAAGGGTGTTCGTGATCTTGGCAAATGTTATGGCCATGACCTGTATGAGGCAGAGGTCCGCTATCTGATTGATAACGAATGGGTGCGCGACATCAATGATCTGCTCTGGCGTCGTTCCAAGCTTGGTCTGCGTCTGTCTGGCGATCAGGTTGCGGATCTTGGCGAACGTCTTGCACAAGAAAACCGCGACCATAAATCGGTTGCGGCTGAATAAGCCATCTCATGCCCGCGAACTGTCAGGCTTGATGGTTGGACAGTTCGCGGCGCAATCTTTGAAGCAGGGACCTGAGTTCTTGCTTGCGCGCAGGCGTGATATCGCGCCAGTCGCGATCATGGATCGCCCCTTCAAGCGCATAAAGATAATTCAGGCTGATTTTCTGTTCGCTGGCAAAGCGAAACAGCAATCGGCATGTGGTTTCCTCAATGCCGAGTGCGCGCAACTGATCACCGTTTTCAATTCCGATTTCGCTGAGTTCCCGCGAAGAGGTCGGGCCAATATTACGCATGTCATTTCTTCTTTCGCGCGATAAATCTTCTCCCTGTCGATGATGCGTCTGCCACCTGACAGTCTTGATAAACTGCGCTATGGTCGGTTTGTTTTCAACTGATTACCTCGACTGGTTCGCTGATGCCCGCAGTCCTGAAACCCATCCTTGCAAGTGTTGTACTGCTTCTTGTGACCATACCGGTGGCAAGGGCTGCTGGTGATGTTGTCGCGCTCGAAACCTGGTCGATGATGATCGGCCTGGTCGGTGGTCTTGCCTTGTTCCTGTACGGGATGGATCATCTTGCCGGGGCGCTCAAAACCCTTGCCGGGGCAAGGTTGCGCCGGGTGCTGTCGGGCATGACACGCAATCGCCTGTGGGCGGCGGTATCGGGTGCGGTCATTACCGGGTTGGTTCAATCTTCAAGCGTTACAACCGTGCTTGTGGTCGGGTTCGTCTCAGCCGGGTTGATGCCCTTTGCCCAATCGATTGCCGTGATCATGGGTGCGAATATGGGCAGCACACTGACAGCCCAGATCATTGCCTTTCGCGTGGATGCCATCGCGCCGCTTTTCATTGCGATTGGTTTTGCCATGACGATGCTGGCCGATCGAAAACGCTTTTCGCTGATCGGCAAGGCGGTGCTGGGTATGGGGATGCTGTTCTTTGGCATGGGCATGATGAGCAATGCCATGGAACCGCTGCGAACCTATGCCCCGTTCATTGACCTGATGAGCCAGATGAGCAATCCGTTTCTGGCCATGCTGGTGGCGGCGGCTTTTACTGCGCTGGTGCAATCAAGTGCCGCGACCATGGGGATTGTCATTGTTCTTGCCGGGCAGGGGCTGGTGCCCCTTGAAAGCGGGATCGCGCTTATTTTCGGGGCCAATATCGGCACATGCGTTACGGCCCTTCTGGTGACGATTGGCAAGAACCGCGATGCATTTCGAACCGCCCTTGGACATATCCTGTTTAATGTGGTCGGGGTTTTGATCTGGTTGCCCTTCATCGATCAATTGGCGCGTTTGGTTGAGGTCATTACCACTGGCCGCACACCAGAAACGACGGATATCGCGCGCGAAATCGCCAATGCTCACACGATCTTCAATGTCGCCAACGTCATCCTGATGATCGGCTTTGTGCCGTGGATCGCGCGTTTGATTGAAAAGCTCGTCCCCGCAGAAATCGATGCAGAGCCACGGCTCAACCCGGAACCGAAATACGTTATTCACGAACTGACCGTGGCTCCGGCCGCCGCACTCAGTTTGCTGCGGAGTGAAGTCATGCATATGGGGGATGTGGTGATTGATGTGGTGCGCCTTGGCCGGGAAAACTTGCGCAATCCGACACGCCCGAAGCTTAAAAAGCTTGGTGAACTGGATGACGGGATCGATAGCCTGCAGGATGCGATTGCGCTGTTTGCCGCCAAGTTGCGCCGGGCCGAACTGCTGGCGGGCGACGTTAACCGGATGCAGAACGAGCTTGCGGTCAGCAACCATCTTGAGGCGGTTGGTGATCTGATCAGCGAGGAAATGGTCAAGCTGGTCGGCGAATGGCTTGATATCCGCCACATGCCATCAGATGAAAGCCGCCAGAAAATGGCAGAGCTTTACGAAATCGCCGAGGACTGCCTGAAACAGGCCATGACCGCCTTCACGGCCGAGGATATTGAGGCCGCCAACCATGTGCTTGGCCGCAAGAGTGAATTTGCTACCAAACTTGATGCCACACTGCGCAAGGTCAGTGATGAGATCGGCCCGCGTGACCTTGATATTCGCCGTTACCGGATTGAGGTCGCCATGGTGGAGCGCATCAACCGCCTGTATGAGCGCGCGCGCCGGATCGCACATGCGACAATCGCGATCAAAAATCAGGAAGAACCCGCCCCGGATGAACAGAACGCGGCATCGACAATTGCCGACGCCATGTAATTCGCGAACAGATCAGCGATCCGCGGGTGGTGTGTCGATGTCCTTTTGCATGACCGTGACATCGCAGGCGCGATACCCCAGATGGTGATAGAAATCCTGCGTCGCGTGGTTATCTGCACGCACCATCAACTGCATGCGCCAAACACCCTGATTACGCAGCCAGTTTTCCCCGACTTCTATCAGGCGGCGACCAAGACCTGATTTCTGCAAATTTGGCGCAACAGCCATATAGTAGACCCAACCACGATGCCCGTCATGACCGGCCATGATGGAGCCGATAATGTTATCGCTGTTATCTTCCCAGACGAAAAGGGTGGCCTCGTCACTTTCAAGGGCAAAGCGCACATCCCATTGCGGCGGATTATACGGGCGATAAAGCCCGGTTTCCTGCCAAAGGGCTGTTAATGCCGGGATGTCCGAAAGGATGGCAGTTCTGGGCTGGGGCTTTGGGGCGTTGGTCGTCATGGTGCTTCTTTCATGGGGCAATATTTAGAAGCACGTCACAATGATTGCATTGTGCACGACCGTCAAACCCAATCGCACGGCAAGCCGATGAAATTAAACGTCAAAACGCAAAACGCCCCAAGGGGAGCCTTGGGGCGCGGTGCGGGTCCGGGGTATCGGTTGGGATGGGGGAAATCCCCGGACCGGGGTGGGGACAATTTTTGACGTTAAACGAATGACTTAGCTGATCGGGCGGCCGGTCACGCTGCTTAGTTCCATTTCGCGGACAATGTCACCGGCTTGGTTGGTGATGGTGGCGCTAAAGGTGCCGCGCGGCGTTTCGCTGATGTCGCCCAATTTGAGTTCGCCATTGCCAAACCGGATCACGATCGCATTGGCAAGAAGCGTCATCTGATCGGCGGTGAATTTGCGATCATAGCGCGATGCCTGATCCATTTTCGGTGTGCCGATCAGTTTGCGCAGGTCATGGCGGGTGCCGCGATCCATGCGGCCGGTTTGTTCATCAAATTTCAGAACCTTGACCACATCACCAGTGGCATTAAGCAAGACAACATCAATCTTGCCTGCTTGTTCGGAGGCCCTGGCTTCACCGGTCTTGAGGTTGGCTTCACCCATTTTCAGAAGCATCGCATCAACCAGCGTGCGGGCTTCATCAATGGTCAATGGCACGGCGCGTTCGCGGCCTTCGCCATGGAACATGCCGCCTTTGCCATGCTTGCCGTGTTCGCGATATTCACCGCGTTCGCCGCGCATATGGTCGCGATCACCGTGACCGCCGCCAAACATCGACCACTCGCCGCCATGGTCACGTTCGCCCGGTGATGCATAAGTCGCAGCAAGCGGGGTGGCGATCATGGTGGTGGCGATCAGTGTGGCGGCAAGTTTAAGCGTGTTTTTGCGTTTCATCGGGGACCTCATCAGGTTTGTGGGGGATCAATGTGTTGAGGTCCGTTATCGCCTACGATTGTCGCGAAATGATCCCGGAAAACCGGTAAATTGGTCGCAAGATTTGCCAAATGGGCCCTTTGCGACAATCTGATACAAATTGCCGTTTCTGCCGGCGTGACCAACGCGTTAGGTTAGGTTGAGCAAAGAGTTTTGATTTCAGGACCGCATATGAGCGACCAGCCCCACATTCTTGTTGTTGATGATCACCGTGATATCCGTGACCTTCTGGGGCGGTATCTGCGTCAGCATGAATATCGTGTGACGCTGGCATCCGACGGGCGCGAGCTGCGCAAACTGATGAATGATAACATTGCCCCCGCCATGGTTTGTCTTTGATAACCTGTTGCGGGTTCTGGCGTCGGGACTTGTTATCGCGGTCATTGCCTTCTTCCTGGCACGGCGGATTTCCCGGTCATGGGATGTGCTGACCCGTGCGGCCGATCGCGTCGGGCGGGGGGATTACCCCGAACCGGTGCCTGAAACAGGCCCGATTCAAATCCGGCGGGCAACAAAGGCCTTCAACCGTATGACAGCCCGTCTCAAACGCTTTGTCGAGGACCGCACCCGGATGCTGGCAGCAATTTCACACGATCTGCGTACGCCGATCACGTCGCTACGTCTGCGGGCCGAGTTTGTTGAGGACCCGGAAAATCGCGCGCGCATCATCGAGACACTTGATGAAATGGAACAGATGGTCGAAGCGGCCATGACTTTTGCCCGCGAAGAAACCGCAAATGAGGAAACCCGCAAGATCGACCTGACCGCGCTTGTTGAATCCGCGGTCGAGGATCTGGCAGAAACCGGACGCCCGATTGCATTCATCGGGGAGGGGGACCCCCGCGTTTATCCCTGCCGCCCCCTGTCGATCAAACGCGCCTTTGGCAATCTGGCGGCGAATGCGCTGAATTTCGGTGACACGGTCGAGGTCTCGGTGCGTGATGCCGACGATGGCGGTCTGTGGATTGAAATTGCCGATGATGGTCCGGGGATTCCCGTCGAGCAGCGTGAACAGGTGTTTGAACCGTTCTTCAGGATTGAAGAGTCACGCAATCGTGACACCGGGGGCATAGGACTTGGAATGGCGATTGCGCGCACAGCCATCCGTGCCCATGGTGGTGAGATTTACCTTGAAGAATCGCAGAAAAGCGGGCTTCTTGCGCGGATCTACCTGCCACCGGCGCAGCCACAATAGCTGTCATTTCGATCAGTCCGAGGGCCTAAGAATTTTCTCCTGACACAGTGCGACAGTTTTTTGACAAATAGGCCTTGCAAAACAAATGACCAATAGTCATTTGTTGCGTGGATTTTTACTTTGCCAAATCGAGAATTGCGAAATCGCGTTGTTGTTCTATTTAGGGTCTGGATTTGACCCAGCGGCAATGCAACAATCAAGCAGACGAATGGACGGAGCATACCTATGACCAATAACCAGTCTTCAACGGGGGTGGTAACCCCGCTACCCGGGACAAATAACGCGCAGGCCGCGCGCGGTTTTGTGCGTTCTGTGAACGACTGGCTGATGGAATGCGCGCTTGATGATACCGACATAAGCGAGCTTCTGTCAGGTATGGCCAGCCGTTTGGTGGCATCGGGAATTCCGGTTGACCGGGTTATGGTCGCCTTTAAAACCCTGCATCCATTGTACGAGGGGGTGTCTTACATCTGGACCAAGGAAAACGGCCAGGTCGAGCGCACCACCCACATGGGGGGGGATGACAAGGGCCACGACTGGGACGAAAGCCCGATGAAGTGGATGCTTGATAACGATGTCAGCTTCATGCGCCGTCATCTGATTGGTCCAAGCGCAGTTGTTGATTTCCCCATTCTGGAAAGTTTCCGCCGAAAGCGTGGCACGGATTACTATGCGCTGATGACCCCGTTCGTCACGGACAGCGACAGCACACTCGATAGCAACCGCATCTTCATGACCTATCTGACGCGGCGGCCCAGTGGCTTCTCGGACGAGGATCTGGCCATCCTGTCAGGTATCCAGCGCCGGTTTGCGGTGTCGTGCAAAATGCGCATCAACCACGAAGAAACCAGTACCATTCTTGAAACCTATCTTGGTACCGATGCCGGGCAGCGGGTCCGCAATGGCCAGATCAAGCTGGGTGACAGCACCAAGACACGCGCGGTGATCTGGTTTTCGGACATGCGCAACTCGACCTCGGTTGCGACCCATGTCGGCGATGATGCGTTTCTGGGGGAAATGAATGATTTCTTTGGCGCAACAGCGGGTGCGGTTCTCAAGCATGGCGGGCAGGTTCTGCGCTATATCGGCGATGCGACCCTTGCAATCTTCCCGATTGACGAAGACGAAACCAACCTTGAAACCGCCTGTCACGCGGCACTTTATGCTGCGGCCGAAGCACAACTGAATATTGACGCCCTGAATGCGCGGCGCGAGGCAGAAGGAAAGCTGCCGTTCGATTACGGTCTTGGCATGCATGTCGGCGATGTGATTTACGGCAATGTCGGCGTGTCTGAACGTGTCGACTTTACTGTGGTCGGGCAGGCGGCAAACGAGGCCGCCCGTATCGAACAACTTACCAAGCAACTCGGCAAACGCGTTCTTGTCAGCGCGGTCGTGGCGCAATTCATTTCCTGCCCGACGTCAGAAATGGGTGCCTATGAGCTTCCGGGCACCGGGGTCAGTGTTAAACTGTTTGCGCCTGATTTTTCCGAAGCTTGCCACCGTATCGAGCTGATGCGCGCAGGATAGGTTTATTGACTACTTCTGCGCCAATTCAGCAATCCGGGCGAGCAACGCTCCTAAAAGTCTGATCCAAAAACTCAGGCTTATCATGGTGGAAAACACTGGCAAAAATGCCAGCAGGAAGCAAACCGTTGCAGGGAGTGTTTGTTGATAAAGTGCGTAGCCAGAGACGACAGCAATCAACGGCGCGAAAAAAAGACCGGTAACAAATACCCCATACCGATCGAGGGGATTGATTGGGGTCCGTATTTTCCAATGGAATTCGCCGCGCAAAACATCGGGTATGTAGGGTAGAGCAGCGAACACATTCAATGCGAGAATCCCACCATAGATCGACAAGATGACGCCTTGGGGAGCATGGGTTTCGATAAAATGGCTTGCTGGCTCGTTATCAAGCAAGTCGATACACGCGAGGACAAACGCTACGAGCGCAGGCAGTGCAATTATCCTCTGGAAGTGCTTCGAGTATCTGTGATTCATTCACAAATTTTATCGACGAAAAGGTAAGTTGCAACCAATTAGCCCCGTTTGGCGCAACACTATGCCAGATTATCAAAATCCTTCACCACGCTGCTGGCAGCTTCACCAACACTGGTGAAGGTTTTTTGTGCGTCCGTAACCGCCTTGGTCGCGGCAGCGATGATTTCGTCGTAGGGCGACGGTTTGTTTTCTGCGAGCATTTTCTGCATGGCAACACCGGTGGTGGCCGATGCCATCGACATGATATTGCGCATATAGTCGGTTGAATCCTGCACCGCGTAGGCTGCGGCCTGAGCGACCTTTTGATAGGCGACACCATTTGCACCGGGGATCGCCCCGTTCAAGACGGCATGATTGGTGGTGCCGACAGCCTGGACGATCTGCGGGTTCAATGCCGTGCTAAGCGGCGGTGTGCCTGGTGGATTGTCAGGGGCTGCCGGATCGTTGGCAGAATTGCTGCTGCTCGCATCATCCGGGGCGCTGCCATCTTCGCTTTTCTGGCTGGCGGATGCGTCGTTTTGGGACGTGTCAGCGTCGCTGTCAGTTGAACCGCCACTGGCTGACGGGGCACCCGCACTGCCTTGTGCGTTATCCTGGTCACCGCCGTCCGGTTTCGGATCTTCGTTTGGTTTGTTGTCTACGTTAGCCATCGGAAACCTCATTTTCGACTGGTCGCAGGACCGGATTATGGATGGTTGCGAAACAGGGCAGGGCGTTTAAACCATCAGCTGGTCTGGTTGCCGCCACCATTATTTGATCCCATGCCGCCGCCGGAACTATCCAGAATCATTTTGCAGGCACTGGACGTGACGGCATTGCCGATCTGTTGCAGGCCACCCTGGGTCTGCATGGCGTTTTGCATCGACAGACTGATGGAATGAGCCATCGTCTGATACACAAGCCCCATGGCCTGTGCCGGCGCTTCGCCCAGAACCTTTACGTTGTTCTGGGTCACCGCGTCGGTGATTTGTGAATTTACAGGGGTGTTGTCTGCCATTTCACGCCCTCATGTTTATGACCATTGCCGGTCTCAAAGACCGGACTGGTCGGGTGCCTAGCGGCGGGTTGCTGCCAAAATTACGAGAAGTGTCAAAAGCGCATCGCTGTTGTCAGACCGGCCAAGCTTGGCGGTGGCCTGTGCGCCAGCCATGGTGTTGACGGAGTAAAGCTGCATCACGCCCTGATTCGTGGCGGCCTGTGAACACATTGATGCCTGCTGTTGAGCCTGTACTGCGTTCTGGAACAGGATCGATGTCGAGTGCGCCGCACTCTGATAAATCGAACCCATCGCATTCGCAGGTGCAGAGCCAAGAACACTGACCGCACTCTGGGTGACTGAGTCGGTAATCTGACCGTTCACCGGGGTTGGAATTGCCATGTTATCCTCCGAAAAGGCGGTCGGTCTGACCGCATATCCTTAGACGTCGCACGGACGCGGTTGTGATCAATTAGCCAGCCTGCGCGGTGATCATCGCGACAAGCTTCGATGTTGATGTATTGGCAACCTGTTGCATGTTGCCTTGTGTCAGGGTGGCGTTTTCCATCGCAAGACCGGTCGCATGTGAATGTGACTGCATCGCGATGGAAACGGCCTGTGCCGGGCTTTCGCCCAGTACCTTCACGTTGGTCTGGGTAACGGCATCGGTTACTTGCGGGTTGACGATATCGCTCATTACTGGACCTCGTTGCTTTCGCCCTCTTGCCCACCGGCGTTGTCGGGCCCGCCGCGAAACCGTGCATCAATCTCGCCCCAGGCGGTTTCATACCAATGCCGGGCGGCTTCGCCATCGTCTGCGGGATCGTCTTCCGGCGCAGTATCGGGATTGGTGCCGAGCGGTGCGGCCCCGAACTTCAAGTCGGGTTGTTGTTGACGTCCGTCTGCTTCGCCCGGCGCATGACCGGACCGGTTGCGGTAAAAAAATTTGGTTTTTGGTCCTGAACCGACAAGGTGGCTTTTGCGCACTCCATGGTGGTCGCCAGACTGGCAACGGCCTGTTGCTGCTGTTCATTGACCATGTTTGCAAACAGGATGCCCTGCGCCTGTGCTTGCGACAGATAGGACTGCATCGCGCCCATCGCCGGGCCGTTGGCAATGACAGACGTGTTGGTCTGGGTGACGCTGTCGGTGATCTGTTCGTCGACTTCGTTTGGATTGCTCATCGGAATGTTCCTTACTGGTTGCGGCGATTCATCATTTGCAGAACGCTTTGGGTCATGGTCGTCATGCCGATCATGGCATTCTGCTTTTGGGCGGAGACCATGTTCGCCATCAAAATGTTCTGCGATTGCGCCTGTCCCAACATCGACTGCAGGGCGGCATAACCCGGACCCGCCCCCATGGTGGCGACATTGGTCTGGGCAACGCTGTCAGTGATCTGGTCGGAAACCTCGCACTGGTGCATGTCGGTGTTGTGATCGACATGGCCGTGCTGGGATTTCTTGCCGTCTTGCGCAGGTGGTGCCGATGGCATGTCCGTCTCCTTGGCTGGCGGAAGTGGTACGTATCGTGATGACGTTGCACTTTGATGTTTGTGATAGAAAAAGCCCGGCAAGCGTAAGCATGCCGGGCGGGTTTGGCGGCGAAACCAGTTTCGATGTTACGACACGGATGTTCCGGTCGTTGCCTTGAGAGCCGACAAAAGCGAAAGCATATTGTCGGGAACGTCGCTTGCTGCGAGCTTCGACGTTGCAACAGCACCCGCCATGGTGTCGACAGAATAAACCTGAATGACGCCCTGATTGGTGGCTGCCTGGGAAGAAATGCCGACCTGCTGCTGGGTGCTGACAGCGTTCTCATAGAGAATACCGTGCGAATGCGCCAGCGACTGGTACAGCGAGCCCATGGCCATTGCCGGCGCGTCGCCCATTACCTTTACATTGGCCTGGGTGACAGCGTCGGTAATCATGCCATTGACCGGAGTGTTATCAGCCATTGTGTATCTCCTGGTTGCCTAAAGAAGTGCCGGAAGGAAAGCGTGCTTTCATCCGGCCCTTTCCGCATGTCTTGCGGTCAGACAGTTGACGAGGGGCTTATGGTGTTGTGACGTCAGGCCGGGCAAAAAAATGGCGCTGTCCGAGGGCATTTCACAAACAGAAATCGGGCGGTCGCATTGATCTGCGACCGCCCGATTTGAAGCCGGCTGCCCGGGCCAAAGGGTGCGGGGAAATCAGCCTTTGGTTGCCTGAAGGGCAGTAAGAAGCGACAGCATGTTGTCGGGTACGTCGCTTTTGGCAATTTTGGAGGTCGCAACAGAGTCTGCCATCGTGTCGACCGAATAGATCTGGATGACGCCCTGATTGGTTGCGGCCTGCGAGGTGATGCCGATCTGCTGCTGGGCGCTGACGGCGTTTTCATAAAGAATACCGGTGGAATGTGCGAGGGACTGGAAGATCGAGCCCATCGCCATTGCCGGAGCGTCGCCCAGTACTTTCACGTTAGCCTGGGTGACAGCATCAGTGATCTGACCATTTACCGGGGTCGGAATCGCCATTGTAAACTCTCCTTCGTTACGCTTTGCTGCTTGCTGTTGTGTTTCTGCCGGGGTTTCGCCGTCCCGTTTTCAGTCTATCGACGCTGGGTGTCAGTGGTTGTGACGCGTCTTTTTTTGCGCAGTGTCTATTTTTTTTTCGTGCGGTGGGCATTACTGAATGCCCGACGCTCTCAGGTGCTCACGTGCGAGCTGAACACGTTTGCGCACTGCACAGTTGCTAAGCCCAAGGGCGCTTGCGATCTCGTCATAGGTGCGATCCTGGACACAGCGCATCAAAAGCGGTTTGCGCAATTTTTCCTGCATGGCCAAAAGAGCTGTTTCAAGCTGATCAAGCTTTTCACCGGCAAGATAGGACTCTTCCGGACTTGGCGTGACCGGGGCGGTCATGGGGGATGCCGGTGTGTCCGCAGCGCCATGGGTTTCTTCGCGGTATTCCGCCTTGCGCCGGTTCTGGCGGTGTAAATCAATACAGGCATTGTGGACAATGCGCGAAAGCCAGGCGCGATGGTTGCGGATCTCGTCCATGGAATCTTCGAATTTGGTCGATGCCTTGACCATCGCCTCGGACAGGGCGTCTTGTGCGTCGTCCATGTTGCCTGACATCAGTTTCAGGCATTGCTTCAAAAGTGTGTCCTGTTGATCGATCCAAAGCGGCCAGAAATTCGGCGCTGCGGGTCCGGCAGAGGTTTCTTTTTGCGCACCCGGTTGTGGTGCGTTCGGGTGTTGATCCTGCTCTGTATCGGACGTTTGCGGTTGGGTCGGTGGTTCGGCCGGTGGGGTGGATGGCGATTGCGGGATAGGGTGCCGCAATGTCGGATTTTCGCCACCCGGAATAATACCACGCAGGATATCAAGCGGATCAATCGGGGATGCTGTGCCGGGACCACCGAGTGCACCGGCAATGATGTCTTCCGGGCTGGGGCCGCTGCGTGAGGGTTCAAGCCCCGGAAAACCCGCCAGTGGATTGAAGTCCGCCGGATATCCGGGCGGGGGACTATACGTGTTGTCCGCTGTTTTTTCCGCATGTGTCGGCTGGGTTGATTTGTTGGCTTGTTCGGGGGCCGTGGCGGGCGATTGTTCCATTCCGGACGCCGATGCAGCGGCTTGGGTAATTGCATGTGCATCAAGGGCTGCATTTGCGCGGATGCCCGACCAGTTCCGGTCGCTGCGTGGATCACCCGTGTCCTCGGTTTTGGCAAGCTTTGCCAGATAGTCCTCAGCAATGCGTGCCCGTTGTTCCGGTTTCAAACGCGACCAGATCGACGTTACCTTGTCATCATCGCCCAACGCCAGCGTAAGGCTTTGCTCAAGTGTTTTGGCAAAGCTGATCTCAGCTTCGGTCAGGGTTGTCTCATCCTGCGGACTGTTCTTTTCATTCTGCACTATGGACCCCTCCGGTTGATTGACTGCAACCATAGGTGATTTGGATTTGCGGTAATCATTATGACGCGACCGCAACTAAAATGTGAAAAATATTTTTAATACATCCTATGGTTGTGGTGATGTGCGCAACGGCACAGCCGTCGCAACGCGGGCTTTCAGACATATCGGGACGCGATATCGCGCGTTGACGCGCTTGTTATTATCTTTGGTGGTGCAGGTCAGGAACGTTGATTGTCCTGTGCCTATGTCTTTTTGTCCGACGCAGGCTTTTGACGCCCGGAGCCGGATTTTCCGGGTTTTTGTTCGTGATCCGGGGCTTGCGGCGGAAACGCTTCTGCAAGGGCGGTCTCCACCTTCTCATACAAGGCCTGCATACGCAGATCGATTTCGTGGGCGATAATGTTTCGGATCTCGTTTGCGATCTCGAACATGATCTGTTGACCGTCATGTGCATTCGGATCAGACGCCATCTGTGGTGCACCTTGTTGTGCGGGCTTTTGGGCCTGTTGTGGCGCGCCCTGTTGAACGCCCTGTCGCGTGCCGGCTGGCGGCTGCGGTGCTGTTTGCCCGGAACCCTGCTGGCCGATTGGTCCCTGTGGGGGTTGGGTGCCCGATTTCACGTTTTCCGCGTGACTGGCAATTGTCTGCTTTTGGTCAAGAACCTGTGCGCGGGCCCGTTCGGCCGCCTGGGACATGGCTTGCTGGGTTGCCATATATTCCTGATTAAAGGCTTTCCTGACGGCATCCTTGCGCCCGCTTGCCGTGGCAATATCGTTTTGTGCCTGTCCGGTCATCAGCTGCCTCCCTTGCTGCTGCCAGCACGCCCCGTATTGCCGCCTTTGCTTTTGGTCGCGCGGGTGGACCGCTTGGCCGTCGATTGCCTGGCGGGGGTGGTTGTGCTGTTCGCGTCACCATCATCGGTCGATTTCGATGCGGGTTCGTTAACGCCGGATGCATCCGATTGTGTTTCTGCGCTGGTCGCTGTTGATGCCGTCTTTGCAGTGTCGAGCATGAAGGCCGGCGGAATGAAGCCGTACTTTTCAAGATCTGCGACATCAGGATCATCTGGCAGGCCGGTCAGGCTGGTTTCAAGCCGTCCTCGACTATCGGCAATCATGCTTGCGGCCCGGCAGGCCGAATGATCGCTTTGGGCATTGCAGGTCAGGATCGCCGTCGGGGTGCTGGTTCGGGCTTTGGTCATTAACTGTGCTGTGACATCAAAGCTGATTTCGGACTCATAGCGGACCAGAACAATCAGGCCAGCCCCCTTGTCGCCGTCACTTGGTGGTGTGATCTGAGCCCAGAAGGGAATGCTGACATTCGGTTCGATTACAACACTGCCCGCGACGATGGGGCTGGGCAGGCTGCCAACATATTCAAGCTGTACGGGTATCGGCGCATGGTTGGCAAAGATCAGCCGGATCGATGCCAGATCAGGCGTTGCTTCGCTGCCAGCGGTTCCGACAGTCTGTTCGAGATGAAGCGCATGTGGTTCGCCGCTATAAATCGGAACTTCCGAAATCTGGGATGGGGAGCTGTCCGAACCTGCCGTATCAAACAGAAGCGCGCGCAATTGCGAAGGAACTGCGTTTGGCGCCGTGACCGACAATGCGGACCTTGCATCTGGCGTTGTGCCGACATGGAGTGACCATTTGCGCAGCGCGTTCGGCACTTTGGGGGCCAGCATTTTGGCGGAGATCGCTGTATGTGCGCTCGTTTTGTTTGGCGATATCGGATGTCCCTGCGCCATGCTTATCGACCAATCCGGGGTGTCGGTTTCGTTTTCTGCTGTGCCTTGCAATGACGGCATGGCCGTCCGAAACATGTCATCATGGATGACGGGGCCGCTCATGTCGGTTGTGCTGCCATCGGCATGGGTTGTGCTGATCGCCCAATGCGCATTGCCCGTTCGGGGGGCGTTGGGGGGCGCCGGGTTGTGCGACGCGCCATCTTGTGCGAATTCATCTGATTGATAGCTGGCATCGAACCCGCCGAATTCTTCGACAGGGGCCTCAGTTGATGGATTGGACGTTGATGTGCTGGGCGCTGTGGGCGTATCGCCATCAAGCAGATAGCGCTGAATGATCTGAAACGCTGTTTCCATGGGCTGGGGTTGCTGCGATTGCTGGCCCGACCCAGCAGTCGGGGCTGCAGAAAGTCCCGGCAGGCCAAAGTCACGACACAAGGCGGACATCATGTCCATGGCGGCTTGCTCTGCGCTGCCTGGGTCGTGGTTCTCGCTTGGGTTTTCGCTTGGCTCCTGCAGGTTTTTTTCCGCCTCTGCCGGGTCGGCTTCGGCAGAGTTTGGCCCGTTTCCGGGTTTCGGACTGGTTTTGCTTGAAGCCTTGGCTGGTTTGGGCGCGTCACTATCGGTCATGCCTGCACTCCCCAATGGTGCCTTGCAGCGCATAAAAGGGCCGCCATAGTGCCGCCCTTGATCTGCAAGAAGTTATAACAGTTCCTTGCAAACAGACGCGTCTGACCGGGGGATGTGAAAAAGTTTCGCCAGCAAGTGCTGGTTGCAAAGTCACGGGCAGGACCGCAGAAACACAAAACCCCGTCGGGGCTGACCCGACGGGGTTTTGTAAATCAAAATGGTGCTGGCGATAGGATTTGAACCTACGACCTACGCATTACGAATGCGCCGCTCTACCAGCTGAGCTACGCCAGCACGATTCATTTTGTGGCGCGGAAAATACGGACAATCACCCGCCTTGGCAAGAGGTTTGTTATTCTTTTTGCCAACAAGTGCCGGACTTTTGGCCATGCCCTGAAATCAGGGCAGAGACACACAATATCACATTGACCATGCTGTAATTATCCGGCTTAGATGTGCGCGATCAAAATCGACCAAAATCAATACGCGGGGGCAAATCATGTGTCGTTGGCTAAGCTATATCGGGGATCCGGTTTATCTGGAAAAGCTGGTCTTTGAACCACGCCATTCACTGGTCGAACAAAGCCTGCACGCCGAACAGGCCAAAACGCCCACAAATGGCGACGGGTTTGGTCTTGGCTGGTATGACGAACGCCCGACACCCGGGCTCTATCGCGAAATCCTGCCGGCCTGGAATGACCCAAACCTGCGATCGCTTGCTCATCACATCCGGTCCGGCCTGTTCTTTGCCCATGTCCGCGCCTCGACCGGCACCCACACCAGCCGCACCAACTGCCACCCGTTTGCCAACGGACAGTATCTGTTCATGCATAACGGCCAGATTGGTGACTATCCGCTGGTGCGCCGATCGCTCGAAATGATGATCGAGGATGAATTTTACGAAGGTCGGCAGGGCTCAACCGATAGCGAGCTGATCTTTTGCCTGATGCTGACCTTGGGCTTGCGCGAAGATCCGCACCGTGCCATTCGCCGCACGATCGAGGTTGTTGAAAACGAAATGAAGCAGCGCGGGGCAACCGCCCCGTTCCGCTTCACCGCCTGCCTGTCCAATGGCAAAAGCGTCTGCGCTATCCGTCATGCCAGCGACGACAAACCGCCATCGCTTTACTGGCGCAAACGCGATGACCACGTGATCGTCGTCTCCGAACCACTTGATGCCGAAAGCGACAGCTGGAAGGCCGTTGCGCCGAACCACACCCTGCATGTCGAGGGTGATCTGACCATCAGCGAAGAAGCCACGCTTGTTTGCTGATTAAGACACGACAACAATCTGACTGCGCGCCTTGACCAGTGCGCGTTGCAGGGCGTCGCTTGGCGCGGTGTTGAGCAACACAGTCTGAAAATCACTGGCATGGCCGTCGCGGCAGAGTGCTTTGCGGCCAACTTTCTTCTCGTCGATCATCAGGACCGCGTGATCGCAGCACGATACCAGTGCCCGTCTGGCACGGACTTCATCCATGTTGAAGTCGAGCAAATCTCCCTCGTCGCTCATGCCCCCCACGCTGACAATCCCGAAATCGGCGCGCATGCTGCCGAAAAAATCCGCGCTATCGGCACCGATGATATCCAAATCACGCGTACGCACCGTGCCACCAGCAAGGCGTAGCGTGACATTGGGCGCATTTTGCAGCGCCATCACCACATGCAGGTTGTTGGTCAGAACCGTTAAGTTGCGATGCGATGCCAGATGCTGGGCGGCGAGTTCGGCAGTGGTGCCGGTGCCAATGGCAATTGTGCAGCCCTCCGGGATCAGATCAGCAACCTTGGCGGCAATCGCCATTTTGCCGGTGCGGTTCCAGTCCTCGCGTTTTTCATAGGCCGAGTTATCCGGATCGGGTGCCGGGCCCGCCAGACCATGACGGCGAAATACGCGCCCCTGTTCATGCAGATCGCGCAAATCGGTGCGGATGGTCTGGACCGATACGTTAAAGCGGCGTGCCAGTTCCTCGACCGCCATAAAGCCGGTCGATTTGACAAGGGCGACGATGCGGTCGCGTCGGCGATCAAGGGGTACTGCATCAGGCGTTTTAGTCACGGATTTTCTTTCGTTCGAAAGTTGTTATTTCGCTTGTAACCTGAGTATAGACAGGCCGAAACACCGCTGCATAGCCCGGTTTTCCTGTTGAAACATTTAATTCTTGGTGTTGTCACACAACTGAAATCGAAATCCCGATAGCTTCCGGGTCGAAACATTTTCGAACGAAACCTTATTTTCGATCAAGGGATGCCGATCATGCGTAATGTTCTTCTTGCTGCGGTTGCCTCTGCCGCGATGATGCTGCCGGTTGTGGGTCAGGCTGCTGAAAAACTGGTTCTTTATACCAGCCAGCCGAACAAGGATGCCCAGACCACTGTTGATGCCTTTATGGCTGCCAACCCTGAAATTGAAGTTGAGTGGGTCCGTGACGGCACCACCAAACTGATGGCGAAACTGCGTGCGGAAATCGCTGCTGGCGACCCGCGCCCGGATGTTCTTCTGATTGCTGACACCGTGACGCTTGAAGGTCTCAAGCAGGAAGGCCAGCTGCAGGCCTATAAATCCGGCGAAGCAAATGCCTATGAAGACGGTCTTTATGACGGTGAAGGCTATTACTATTCGACCAAGCTGATCACCAGCGGCATCGTTTACAACACTGGCGTCAAAGCGCCGAAATCGTGGAAAGACCTTGTTGATCCGGCGGTGAAAAACCAGATCGCAATGCCAAGCCCGCTTTATTCCGGTGCAGCCCTTATTCACCTCTCCACCCTGACCGAGAACAAGGATCTTGGCTGGGATTACTATCAGGCACTGGCAGCCAACGAAGCACGTGCCAAGGGCGGTAATGGCGGTACCTTCAAGGCCGTTGCATCGGGTGAAAAGCCCTATGGTGTGGTTGTCGACTTCCTTGCCATTCGTGGCAAGGCCGATGGATCGCCGGTTGATTTCGTCTTCCCGTCTGAAGGTGTGACCTATGTGACCGAGCCGGTCGCGATCATGAAAGACGCCAAGAACGTTGATGCCGCGCACAAGTTCGTTGACTTCCTTCTGTCCGAAGCTGGTCAGGAACTGGTGCTTGATATGGGTTACATCCCGGCGCGTAACGACATGGCGCTTCCGGCCGGCTTCCCGGCACGCAGCGAGATCAAGTTGATGGACTTCAATCCGGCCATCGCGCTGGAACAGGCCGAAGCCAACAAACAGAAATTCGCAGACATCTTCGGGGCTGAATAATGCAGGCTACAGGTCGCCTTCGCGGCGTTCTGCCTGGCATAATCGCCAAACCAAATGGCAACCGGTCTTCGGACCGGTTGCTGATTTGGTTGGTGGTGCCGGTATTTGTTATTTCGATTTTGCCGATCCTGCGCCTTGGGTTTGAAGGTGTGATGGTCGGTGGTGTGCCTTCGTTTGATTATTTTCGTGACGTGCTGGGCAATTCATCGACCTGGCGGGCCACGGCAAACAGTCTTTATACCGCCGGTCTGGGAACGATTATTTCCCTTTTGATTGGTGGGGCTTTTGCCTTCTTGGTCGCACTGACCGATATACGGGCCAAGGCGGCATTGGTGTTCTGTTTCATGATCCCGATGATGATCCCGCCACAGATTACGGCGCTCAGCTGGGTGCAACTGACCGGACCCAGCAGTGCGCTTTTAAATGCCATTGGCATGGCTCCTCCGCTGGGATCGCCCCAACCGCTTTATTCGGCTGAGGGCATCGCCCTTTTGCTGGGGATCCAGCATGCCTCCATCGTGTTTCTGACATTGCGGGCAAACCTGCGTATGTTGCCACGCGAACAGATCGAAGCCGCCCGTCTGGCGGGCGCACGCGGCGGGCGTTTGTGGTGGCAGATCATTTTGCCGCTGACCAGTCCGGGCCTGATTGCCGGCACCGCGATGGCCTTTGTCACCGCACTTGGTAATTTTGGCATTCCGGCGATGCTGGGCATTCCGGCAGGCTACCAGACGCTGCCGACATTGATTTATCAAAAGCTTGCCGGATTTGGTCCGTCCGTTCTGGGCGAGGTTTCCGTCCTTGCCATGCTGATCGGGGCGATTGCGATATGCGGTGTGGCACTGCATCACCGTTTACTGTCCAAGCGTGACTATCGGCTGATGGGGATGGTCGGGCGTCCTTTGGATGTGAAACTTGGCGCGCGCCGGGGTGTGGTTGAAATGGCCCTTTGGACGGTATTGGTCGCCATTCTGGTTATTCCGCTTCTAGCACTCTTTACCACCGCACTGGTTCCGGCCTTTGGCGTCAAGCTGACATTCGCCAACGCGACGTTCGAGGCGTTCCACGAAGTCATGTTCGTGCAGCCATCCACAATTCGCGCGTTTCAGAACAGTTTTGTCCTGTCCGTGGGGGCGGCGGTGACGCTTGTTCTGATGTGCCTGCCGCTGGCCTATGTGATGGTGCGCAGGCCTTCGAACCTGACCAAGCTGATCAATCTTCTGGTCGAGGTGCCCTATGCCTTGCCCGGCGTGGTTTTGGCGATTGCCTGCATCTTGTTGTTTATCCGCATTCCGCTGGTTGATGTCAGTTTGTATGGCACGCTTGCGATCATCTTTGTCGCGTACTTGGCGCGTTTTCTGGTGATTGCGCTGCGTCCGGTGATGAACAGCTTTACCCAGCTTGACCCGGCCCTTGAAGAAGCCGCCCAGGCCTGTGGGGCAGGGCTGTCGCGCCGCTTGCGCGATATTCTGTTGCCGCTTGCCGCACCTTCGGCTGCTGCCGGTGCGCTTTTGGTCTTCCTGACCGCCTTTAACGAACTGACCGTTTCGGCCCTTTTATGGTCGGCCGGGAACGAGACGTTGGGCGTTCTGATTTTCAATCTTGATGACAGTGGCGACACCGTTCTGGCTTCAGGCGTGGCGGTTCTGGTCGTACTGGTGGTGATCGCGCTGATGAGCTGTTTTCAGCTTGCCGCGCGTCGTTTGCCCAAAGGAGTTGTACCGTGGCAGACATAAATCTTTCGCGCATTACCAAATGCTTTGGCGACTATCGGGCGGTCAATCAGGTCTCGCTTGATATTGCCGATGGGGAGTTCGTGGCTCTGCTGGGCCCGTCCGGCTGCGGCAAGACGACGCTATTAAGGTTGCTTGCCGGGTTCGAGGAACCCGATCACGGCCAGATTTCACTGGGCGGTCAGATCATGGCAAGTCCTGAAAACAACGTCATGATCAGTCCCGAAGACCGCAATCTTGGCATCGTGTTTCAGTCCTATGCCCTGTGGCCGCATATGACAGTCGCGCGCAATGTCGGCTATCCGCTTGAGGTGCGCGGGCTCAGCCGGGCCGATCAGGATCGCAAGATCGCCGAGGCACTCGATATCGTCGCCCTTGGCCCGTATGCCAATCGCAGTCCGTCGGAACTATCAGGCGGGCAGCGTCAGCGCGTGGCACTGGCAAGATGCCTGGTCATGGAACCACGCGCGGTGTTGCTTGATGAACCGTTGGCCAACCTTGATGTTCATCTGCGTGAAACCATGCAGCAGGCGTTTCTGGATTTCCATCGCCGAACCGGGGCGACGATGATTTACGTCACCCATGACCAGTCCGAAGCCATGGCGATGGCGGATAGGATTGCGGTGATGGACAAGGGCCATATTCGCCAGATGGCAGCGCCTGAAACGCTTTATCGCGAACCGGCCGATCTGATGGTCGCGGGCTTTGTCGGCGCAGGGGCGGTATTGCCGGTGCGCGATGTTTCTGTTGGTGGTGATGGCACCTGTTCAGTCCAGCTGGGCGAAAGCAACATTACCGCGCGCATCTGCCCGAAACTGGCCGATGGCATCGCGGCGGCCAATGCCGGTTTGTGTCTGCGGCCCGAGGATGTCTGGGTCGCGGATGAAGCACCTTTGCGCGGACAGGTCGATGATTGCGTCTATCTCGGCGGGCGTTTCCGCCTGTCGGTTCGGATTGGCGATGATCAGACCTTACCGGTCTATGCCAACCGCCGGGCCCGCATTGGCGAGCAAGTCGGCCTTCAGGTCAAAGACGGCTGGGTGTTTGATCGCATGTCGGGTGAGGCCGCCTGATGTCAGCCCGCATGCGTGTTCTTTCCGGTCTTGGCGAAAAAGGCCCGGCTTGTTTGCGACTGGAATTCTTTAACCGGCGTTGGCTGCTTGATTGCGGTGTCGGCCCCGAAAGTGATCAGGGTTTTGATCCGGCATGGCTGAATAAAGTTAACGCCGTTTTCATTACACACGACCATATCGACCATATCGGGGCGGCGGGTGAAATCGTTGATGCCGGTTTGCCGATCTATTGCACCGAAGTCACCGCGAGATCGCTTCCCAAGGGAGCGAATGTTGTTCCCTTGCCACCCGTCGGGGAAATTCAGGTGGATGGCGTGACCGTCACCACTGGACGTACAGGCCATTCATTTGGCGGGGTCTGGTTGCATTTCGAACTGGGTGGCGGAGTGCTCTATTCCGGCGATTTCTGTCAGGAATCTGATTATTTCCTGTATGACGCGCCGCCCGATGCCGCAACGGTCCTGCTTGATGCATCCTATGGCATGGAACAGCTGACCCAGCAGGTCCGTATTGATAGTCTTTTGACCACCATGACCAAGCTGGACGGGCAGATCCTGTTTCCCGTGCCACCCAGTGGCCGGGCGGCAGAAATGGCGTTGTTGTTCGAGCGCCATGGGCTGACCGACTGGTCGATGGATGTTCGCTGCTATGGGCAGGTCAAGCAGGTGCTTGATGCCCATGGATCGGACTACGTTGCAAGTGATGCGATCCGTCAGTTGCGCAGTCTCAAGGACAAGGCCAAGTACTTCAATCCGGATGCAAGGTTGCTTTTGTGTCATGCGCCATGCGCGACCTTTGGCAAGGCGCGCGACCTGATTGATCAGTGGCAGGATGCGGGGCGGATGGGGTCAAGCGCGCATGTGATCTTTACCGGTTTCATGCCGATCGAGGCGCGCAAGATGGTGGAAAAGGGTCATGCCCATTTCCGGCGCTGGAACGTGCATCCGCTGGCAAGCCATGTGATTGACCTTGCCAATCAATGCCATGCCATGCAGGTCGTCCCGTTATTCACCAGCCGTCCAGAGGACTTTGGACTTGTCGACGGGTTTGACGGGCGGCTACAGCTTGCAGATCGGTTCTATTTGTAATGCACAACAAAGGTAATGCCCGGTCATGATCTATGCCGCTGAAAAGTTCGATTTTCCCAAGCTGCCGTTTGTCTTCATCCGGCACGGGGAAACCGATGCCAACCGGGCGGGCATCATTGCCGGGTCAAACGAACCGCCACTGAATGAAACCGGGCGCGCACAAGCGTTGGCGATTGCACCATTAATGGCGAAGGCGAAATGGCATGCGGTTTATGTCAGTCCGCAGGACCGGGCACGCACGACGGCCAATCTGGTGCTGCCGGGGTATGACGCCCGGGTCCTTGATGGGTTGCGCGAACGCCATTGGGGCGATCTGGAAGGCCGGCCGATTGGCGAACTTTGCCCGCGCTTTGACACCCCGCCCAATGGCGAGGGGTTTGATGCGATGTGTCAGCGCGTGTCCTTTGCCATGCAACAGGCATTGGCAGAGGTCAGCGATAACCTGACCGTCATTGTTGCCCATTCCGGTGTGGCGCGCTGCATTCTTTACATGACCGGGTTCGAGGCCGATGGCCCGCGTGTGCCCAATGCGACCCCGATCCTGTTCCGCCCGACCAAGGATGGTTGGGGCTATGAGAATTTGACCGAAAACCTGATCAAGGAGATTTCTGCGTGACTGAACCCAAAGCCCGTGATGCGCGTGATGCAGTCGTGTTCGATATGGATGGCACGCTGGCGCATTTTGATGCCGATGCTTTGGGGCATCTGGTTCATGGTGTGGAAAAACAGTGGGATGCGTTCTTTGACGCCATGGACCACGCCAAACCGATTGAAAATATCGAGAAACTGTTGCGCATCCTGCATGCATCGGGCCATGCAATCCTGATCTGTTCGGGCCGCCCGGCGGGATGGCAGCACCGGTCAGAAGCCTGGCTGCGCGCGCATGATATCCCGTTTGACGGCATGTATCTGCGTCCCGAAGATGCCGATCACCGCACTGACGAGGAGGTCAAGGAAGACCTTCTGGCCAGGATCATCGAAGATGGGTTTAACCCGTGGCTGGTTGTCGATGATCGCAGGCGGGTGGTTGATAAATGGCGCGATATGGGGCTGACTTGCCTTCAATGCGCGCCAGGTGATTTCTAATCATCACACAAATAAAAAGACCGGCTTCGCGCCGGTCTTTTTTTGTCTGATTATTCAAACAGCTGGCGATAATCGCCATATCCCTCGGCATCCAGATCCTCAATCGGGATGAAGCGAAGGGATGCGGAATTGATGCAATAGCGCAATCCGCCACGGTCCTGCGGGCCATCGGGGAAGACGTGGCCGAGATGGCTGTCACCGTGTTTGGACCGGACCTCGATCCGGCGCATGCCAAGCGTGTTGTCTTCCTTGGCGACGATATGGTCGGTTTCGACAGGCTTTACAAAGCTTGGCCAGCCACAGCCGCTATCGAACTTGTCGCGCGAGGTGAAAAGTGGCTCGCCCGAGACGATATCAACATAAAGCCCGTCTTCCTTGTGATCCCAGAAATCATTGCGAAACGGCGGTTCGGTGCCGCTTTCCTGAGTCACATGATACTGTTCGGGCGACAGGTCGCGGATGGCATCGGGATCTTTGTGATACTTGCTCATATTTCGTCACTTCGCTTTTTGATCTTTGGTCCTGCAATTTCCTGTTTCCAAAGATGGTTGGAATATTGCCGTTGTCCAGTGACTTCACAGCGAAGTGACATTAATGGCCATCGCGATCAGCCCTGACGTTAGCCCTGACACCAGGGCAGACGTTTGGTTTTACCGTCATAGGGGCGGGCAAGGCCGTTTGCGATCAGCTCAAGATCAAGCGGGCTGCCATCAACCCGTACCGATGCCACCACACGCCCACCATAGCGGCCCCATTCGGGTTCGCAGAATTGCACGCTTGTTGCAGCCTTCAGGCGGCTTCGGGCGTAGTCGCGGGCCTTTTGGGCGAGTTGCTTTTCGCTTTCGCATTTGCCACGGACTTCTGGTGTGTCGACCCCGCGTACGCGCACCGACATACTGGCGATTTCTTCGGGCAGTCCCGGAATGGCGACATAGATCGTATCGCCGTCATAAGCGTAATTGCCGCGATATTCGCGCAGCGGCCAGTCATAGCAGGCGGCAACGGTCGGAAGGCTGGTGAGTAGTGTCACGGCGGCTGTGCATGCCATGAGGGCACGTTTGGCAGATCGGGATGTGGGTTTGTTTGGCGTCATCTTGGGGCGTGTTTCTTATAGTTTCAGGCGGGCAAGGATCTGGGCGGCGCGCTGTTCAACCGGGCCTTTGCGAATTTCGACCAGTTCATAGCCGCATTCATGATAGGTCCGGCACAGCACGACATATGTTCTGACGGCTTCAGAGAAGCTTTGTGTTCGCGCCGCATCGGTTTTGTAAATTTCCGACCATGGCGGCAGGACAAAGGCGAGTTTGTGATAGCGATAGGTCTTGATGGCGCGGATCAGGTCGGGGTTTTCGGGAAGGCCGCTTAGTCTTCGATGGGCCAATGTATCGGGCAAGCCACGATCACAGAAAACCGTGCGCGGGTGGTTTTGAATGTCGTCCTGCCACGCGCGGATGGACCGGCGATACATCAGACCGGCATAGGCATCATTGTCAGACCACGGCAGGGCGGTGCCGCCACGTTCCATCTGTTCTTCGATGATGGCGCGCGCGACCTCGGGGCTGGTGTCAAAGCCCCGGTCATTCAGATGATTAATCAAGGTGGTTTTGCCAACACCGGGACCCCCGGTAATGACAACAAGGTTGGACGTTATCGGTGTTTGCATTCGTGTTCGTGTCTCCGCAAGCACGCCGTTCTGGTCGGGCTTTGCGGCAAGGGGATGGCAATATTGTTGTTGGTTTTGGGTAGCGGCGAGATCGGTACGATCTGCGCAGGACCGGCTTTTTAGCGGCTTGTGACGTGAAGTCAACGACCAAGAAGATCCGGTCGAAGAATCAGGCGCAGCCTTCGATCAGGGTGATCGCGCTGTTTCCGGCATGGATGGCAATGACGCTGCCGGTTTCGTCAATTTCAAACCGGATGCCGCGCGTTTGCGCGTCGTCTTGCCACCAGGTCAAATACAGGCCATCGGGACCAAGATATTCGTGTTCTTCCTCGATCAGGGTTTGATTGGGAAATGCGTCAAGAACGTTTTCCTTGCTGGACCCGATGGAAAGACCATTCGTGGTTCGCACAAGGCTGGTGGCAACATCAAGTTCGTCACCATACAGCGATACCCGCGCAAGTTTGCCATCAAGAACCATATAGCCCAATCCATGCGGATCAAGGTCGCGTTGCAAATAGGTGCAGCTGTCATCGTCACCGGCGCGAAAGACATCAAGTTTCGGGCCAAGGACGTCACGAAGATCGCTGTCTGACATGCCGATAACCGCCGGGCCGTAACCCTGTTCTGACAGGTTGGCGAGGTTGGTGGGAATGGCATCAATGATGGTCAGGTCAATGATCGCCGTGCTGCCCTCATAGCGGATTTCGCCTGGTGTCACAGTTTGATTGAGATGGATCTGCGGCCAGTTGGTGCCCTCTGTCCAGTTGACGGGGAACAAAAGGTTGCTTTGCGGTTGCAAACACAACAGATCGATATTGCCCGGTGTATCCTTGTGGCGGGTTCTGGTGGCAGGCGGGATGTCCATGCAGATGGTTTGTGGAACATCTTCCATCCAGCTCACCGGCACACCGGGATCATCGCAAATTTCCGGATCAGGACGCAGTTCGAAATAGGGCGGCACGATATTGTCCATCACAAGATCAAGCCGCATGGGGCCTTTCCCTGCGGCGCCGATCAGTGTTTCAAGTGCCTCTGCGTCTGGTTCGAGCCACTGAAAATGGTTGATCGCCCATGCGGTTGTTCCACGCAGATCCATGACTGCGAAGTCGGCTGTGGTGGCTGCGCTGTATTGGGTTTCATCGGCACTGGCCGTGGCCGCGAACAAGGGCGACAATGCGCCCAGCAGGGCGGTGAAATATCGAACCAGTTTGGGCATGCTTGGATCTCGACGACACTATACTTTGTTCTGCTTCAGAAGCTTATGCGAGTTTTGGTCCGGCGCACAGTACAAACCTTTGCCTGGCCATTCGCCTAGCCATGGGGCTTTTCGATGCGTGAAAGAATATGGTCCGACACCAACTGTGCCGATGGCGAAAGCCGATGCCCACGGGCGGTAATCAGGCTATAGGGTTTAATTTCAATCGCGCCATCGAATGGCAATTCGGTGATCAGCCCGCCACTGGTCAGAAGGGTTGTGACTTCTTCGGCCATCGGGGCAATCGAGTTGGTATCAGACAACGTCGCAAGGGTCACAAGAAGTGATGCCGAGTTGAGGCTGGAATGGGGCAGGGGAAGGTGACGCGAAATAAAGACATCTTCAATCGTACGACGCATCAGGTTGCCCGGCGGCGGCAAAATCCAGTCGAATTGTGCAAGTCGTGCAAGGGTGATCGGTTTATTGCTTTCAAGCAGCGGGTGCCCCGTACGCACCATGAGGCGGATTTTCTCGCTTCTGATTTCGCGGATGTTAAAAAGGCGCGGGTCCATGTCTTCGGGCACACGGCCAATGACGAAGTCATGGTCACCAGCCAGCAAATCCTTGATCAGCAGGTGAGATGGCCCGACCCCGACATGGGCCTCAAGCAGCGAGTTGACCGCCTGGACGCTTCGGATTGCGGGTACAACCAATTCAACTGCGGCTGCGGTCACCGCACCGATAAATACGGTGCCGCCCCCATGTTTGATGTCCTCGATTTCGCGTTCGGCCTCGCGGATTTCAATCAGCATGCTGCGCGCACGTCGCGCCAGGGCGCGTCCGGCGTTGGTCATCTCGATACCACGCGGGCTGCGCACGCATAGTCTGGCTTCGAGAATGCTTTCCATCTCAGACAATAGTCTAGAGGCAGCAGGTTGGGATGTCTTGAGCATGTCCGCCGCCAGACTGATCTGACCAGTTTCTTCCATCGCGACAATCATGCGCAGGTGACTGAGCTTAAGTCCGCGCTGAAAAAGGTTTCCCGACCGGAAAAGCAGCGATTTTGCCGAGCTGAGCGGCTGCTGGGTTGACGTTTTTGCCATATGTATTCCTCCTGCGGTGGGGATTTTAATATATCGTTTTTGATATGCAAGTTTCGAAAATGTTTATTTGATTGTTATGTAGGGCGTCTGAATAATGGCGCCGTGTCCTTTGGGAAATAGGATGCTGTATCAATCGAAAACAAAGACACGACGTATGCGGGCCAAGCACGCCTGTGAAAGTCGGGCTTAGACAAAAATGGCTGGTATGCCGTGTCTTTTAGGGAGGATAGCTATGAAACGTCTCGGTGCCGTAATGGCAGGGGTCGCCTTTGGCGCGGCCGCAATGATGAGCCCGATGATTTCCGGCGGTTACGCCCATGCCGATGAAAAAGGCTATGTCGGGATCGCAATGCCCACCAAATCTTCGGCACGTTGGATTTCCGACGGAAATTCCATGGTCGAGCAGTTTGAAGCTGCCGGCTACAAAACCGATCTTCAGTACGCAGAAGATGATATTCCCAACCAGCTGTCCCAAATCGAAAACATGATCGTTAAGGGCGTGGATGTCCTGGTGATCGCGGCGATTGACGGTACCACGCTTTCGAATGCGCTGGAAAACGCAGCAGCAGCGGGCATCAAGGTCTTCGCCTATGACCGCCTGATCGTTGAAAGCCCGAATGTCGATTATTATTCCACCTTTGATAACTTCAAGGTTGGCGTTCAGCAGGCATCTTCGCTTGTTGATGGTCTGATTGAATCGGGTGAGCCGCCCTATAACGTCGAACTGTTCGGCGGTTCGCCGGACGATAACAACGCGTATTTCTTCTATAACGGTGCCATGTCGATCCTGCAGCCGCTGATCGACGAAGGAACCATCGTGATCAAATCCGGCCAGATGGGCATGGACAAGGTCGGTACGCTGCGTTGGGATGGTGCGGTTGCACAGGCACGTATGGATAACCTTCTTTCGGCATACTACACCGACGAAGAAATCGATGGTGTTCTGTCGCCGTATGATGGCCTGTCGATTGGTATCCTTTCCTCGCTCAAGGGCGTTGGTTACGGTTCGGGCGACATGGATATGCCGATCGTTACCGGTCAGGATGCTGAACTGCCGTCGGTCAAGTCGATCCTGGCTGGTGAGCAGTACTCCACCATCTTCAAGGATACCCGTGAACTTGCACGTGTGACCGTTTCGATGGTGGACAGTGTGCTTGCAGGCGAAAAGCCGACCATCAACGACACCAGCACTTACGACAACGGTGTGAAGGTTGTTCCTTCCTACCTGCTTGAGCCGATCATGGTTGATAAATCCAACTGGGAAGAAATCCTTGTTGGTTCAGGCTACTACACCAAAGAAGAAGTGCAGTAAGCACTTGAACTTTGAAGGCCCCGGCGGAGACGCCGGGGTCGCTTTTCTCAAACGTGATCGGGCGATCAAGCCCGACTGGTTTCCAGGAAAACAAAGACCAAAGCAGGCTTAAGGCGCCGTTGCAGTGTCAATGGCAGTGGGAGGACCGGATGGATACCATCCTGGAAATGAAGAACATCACCAAGACTTTCCCGGGTGTGAAGGCACTTGATGATGTTAGTATTAAAGTCGAGCGCGGCGAAATTCATGCGCTTTGTGGCGAGAATGGTGCCGGCAAATCCACGCTGATGAAGGTGCTGAGCGGGGTCTATCCGCATGGTACCTATGAAGGCGACATCCTTTATGACGGCGGGGTGCAGGAATTCAAGGATATCCGCGACAGTGAAGATCGCGGGATTATCATCATCCATCAGGAGCTGGCCCTGGTGCCGCTTCTGTCGATTGCTGAAAATATCTTTCTGGGCAACGAGATCAGTGAAAACGGCGTTGTGAACTGGCCTGCGACGTTTGCGCGCACGGGCGAATTGCTGAAAAAAGTGGGTTTGAAAGAGAACCCGGCAACGCTTGTGACCAATATCGGGGTCGGCAAACAGCAGCTTGTTGAAATTGCCAAGGCGCTTTCAAAAAAGGTGAAGCTTCTGATTTTGGACGAGCCAACGGCAAGTCTTCAGGAAAATGACAGTCAGAAGTTGCTGGACCTTTTGCTGGAATTCAAGGCGCAAGGCATTACCTCGATCCTGATTTCGCATAAGCTTAACGAAATCAACCGGGTTGCAGACCGCATCACGATCATTCGTGATGGCAAGTCAATTTCGACCCTTGATGCACGTGGTGGCAATATTACCGAAGACGATATCGTCAAGGATATGGTCGGGCGTGATATGGCGCACCGCTATCCGGACCGCACGCCCAATATCGGTACCGAAAAGCTGATGGAGGTCCGCAATTGGTCGGCAACCCATCCGCTTCATCCCGAGCGCAAGGTCGTTGACAATGTCAATATCGACGTTGCTGCCGGCGAGGTTGTCGGGATCGCGGGTCTGATGGGGGCCGGACGAACCGAGCTTGCCATGAGCATCTTTGGCCAGTCCTATGGCACCGATATTTCGGGCGAAGTTCTGATTAATGGCAAGCCTGTTGATGTCTCGACCGTCGAAAAGGCGATTGCATCGGGCCTTGCCTACGTTACCGAAGACCGTAAGGAAATGGGTCTGATCCTTGAAGAAAGCATCACGACCAACATTACGCTGGCGAACTTGCCAGGTGTTTCGGAAAACGGTGTTCTCAATGACGGCGCAGAGCGATCCGTTGCCGAGGAATATCGCAACAAGATCAACATTCGCACCCCGAATGTTGCGCAAAAGGTCATGAACCTCTCGGGTGGCAACCAGCAGAAAGTCGTTTTGTCCAAATGGCTGTTTGCTGCACCTGAAGTGCTCATTCTTGATGAGCCGACCCGCGGTATTGATGTCGGGGCGAAATACGAAATTTACACGATTATCAACCAACTGGCTGCCGACGGTAAGGGGGTCATCATGATCTCGTCGGAAATGCCGGAGCTTCTGGGCATGTGCGATCGCATCTACGTGATGAACGAAGGTGAGATCAAGGGGCAGCTTGCGGCAAAGGACGCAAGCCAGGAAGCAATCATGCGCATGATCCTGAAGGCGTGAGGAATAGACAATGACGGATACTGAAACCAAATCAATCGGCTACTATCTGCGCACCCACATTCGTGAATACGGCATGGTTGTTGCGCTGGTTGCCATTCTGGCCTTCTTCCAGGTTTTGACCGACGGCATCATGCTCAAGCCGGTCAACCTGACCAACTTGTTCCTGCAAAACAGCTATATCATCATCATGGCTGTTGGCATGTTGCTGGTGATTGTCGGCGGTAATATTGACCTGTCAGTCGGCTCTGTTGTCGGCTTTATCGGCGCGTTGGCCGCCGTGATGATCGTCAATTGGGATTTGCCGACGGTCCTTGTTATCCCGGTCTGCCTGATCGCGGGGGCGATCATTGGTGCGGCTCAAGGGTATTGGGTGGCCTATTGGCGTATTCCGTCCTTTATTGTGACACTGGCTGGGATGCTGGTGTTCAAGGGGCTGACGCTGGCCCTTTTGGGCGGGGCATCGGTTGGTCCGTTCCCCGACAGCTTCCAGGCAATGTCATCGGGCTTCATCCCCGACTTTCTTGGTGGTTTCATCGAGGGACGCTTCAACGTCTTCTCCATGACGCTGGGTGTGGTTCTGGCGGCACTTCTGCCGATCCTTGGCCTGCGTTCGCGCGCCAAGCAGGCGAAGTTTGCCGCGGTAGAGGAACCGATGGCAGTGTTTGTCACCAAACATGCGGTTGCAGGGATTGCGATCCTGTTTGTGACCTATCTGCTGTCGACCTATCGTGGATTGCCGAACATTCTGGTGATCATGGCGGTTCTGATTGCGATCTTTACCTTCATCACCAACAGCACGACCTTGGGTCGTCGCATCTATGCGCTCGGCGGGAATGAAAAGGCCGCCAAGCTTTCAGGCATTAACACCAAGCGCCTGACCTTCTTCACCTTTGCCAATATGGGCATGCTTGCCGCGCTTGCGGGGCTGGTTTTTGCCGCGCGTCTGAACACGGCAACGCCAAAAGCGGGCCTTGCGTTCGAGCTTGACGTGATCGCTGCTGTATTCATCGGTGGTGCATCGATGTCGGGTGGCGTAGGTAAAGTGATCGGTGCTGTGGTTGGCGCGCTGATCATGGGTGTCATGAATAACGGGATGTCGATTATCGGTGTCGGTATTGACTGGCAGCAGGTGATCAAGGGCCTTGTGCTTTTGGCGGCTGTGATCTTCGACGTCTACAACAAGAACAAGGCGTAACAACACGTTGACGCGGAACGATGCGCACCGGCCTCACACCAGTCGGTTTCCCTGACCGATTGCCGGTGCGTGTCGTTCAATGTCCTGTGTGTGGCTGTACCAACCGCACATGACCGGATCCGTCACGATAATAAGTCAAAAAGGAAAACGGGCATGACGAAGTTCAAACCGGCTCCCTGGCCGCGTACCTTGCGGTCACAAGAAGGTTGGTTCGGCGGAACCAGCAAGGACAATATCTATCACCGCAGCTGGATGAAGAACCAGGGTCTGCCGTCGGATCTGTTTGATGGGCGACCGGTGATTGGCATTTGTAATACCTGGTCTGAACTGACCCCATGCAACGCCCATTTGCGTGATCTGGCCGAACGGGTCAAACACGGCATTTACGAAGCAGGTGGCCTGCCGCTTGAATTCCCGGTTTTCTCGACCGGTGAAAGCACGCTGCGTCCAACCGCAATGATGTTCCGTAACCTTGCTTCAATGGATGTCGAGGAAATGCTGCGCGGAACGCCACTTGACGGTGTTGTCCTGATGGTGGGTTGCGACAAAACCACGCCATCGCTTCTCATGGGGGCGGCCAGCGTTGATATTCCGGCGATTGTCGTCACCGGTGGTCCGATGCTGAACGGCAAATGGCGCGGTGAGGATATTGGATCGGGCACCTCTCTTTGGCAGCTTGCCGAGGCGCGCAAGGCCGGCAAGATCAGCACCGAAGATTTCCTTGAGGCCGAAATTGCCATGTCGCGATCCCCCGGGTCGTGCAACACCATGGGCACGGCCTCAACCATGGCCAGCATGGCCGAGGCGCTTGGCATGGCGCTTTCGGGCAATGCCGCGATCCCGGCCGTTGATAGCCGTCGTCGTGTAATGGCGCATGTGACGGGCCGTCGCATCGTTCAGATGGTCAAGGATGACCTCAAGCCGTCTGACGTTATGACCAAGGAGGCATTCGAAAACGCCATTCGCGTCAATGGTGCGATTGGCGGATCGACGAACGCAGTGATCCATTTGTTGGCGATTGCCGGGCGTGTTGGTATTGACCTGTCCCTTGATGACTGGGATCGCCTGGGCAAGGATATCCCGACCATCGTCAACCTGCAGCCATCTGGCGACTACCTGATGGAGGAGTTCTTCTATTCCGGTGGTCTGCCTGTGGTAATCAAGGCGCTGGCCGAGGCAGGCAAGCTTCACAATGATGCCCTGACCGTCTCGGGTGAAACCATGTGGGATCAGGTCAAGGATGTGCGCAACTGGAACGAGGACGTCATTCGCCCGTTCGACAAGGCCCTGACCGAAAGCGGTGGCATTGCCGTGGTCAAGGGTAACCTTGCGCCCAATGGTGCGGTGATTAAGCCATCAGCGGCAACGCCGGAGCTTCTGACGCATCGCGGTCGCGCCGTGGTGTTTGAGGACATCGATGATTACAAGGCCAAGATTTATGACGAGGACCTTGATATCGATGAAACCTGCATCATGGTTCTGAAGAATTGTGGTCCGAAAGGTTATCCGGGCATGGCAGAGGTCGGCAATATGGGCCTGCCGCCCAAGGTGCTTCGCAAGGGCATCACGGACATGGTGCGTATTTCAGATGCGCGTATGAGCGGTACGGCCTATGGCACCGTTGTGCTTCATACCTCGCCGGAGGCTGCGGCCGGTGGCCCGTTGGCCGTCGTTAAGAATGGCGACATGATCGAGCTTGATGTGCCCAACCGTCGCCTGCACCTCGATATCAGCGATGAAGAGCTGGCCCAGCGCCTGAAAGACTGGAAAAACAGCGTTCCGGTCCCGGAAAGCGGCTATGCATCGCTTTACTACAAGTCGGTGATTGGTGCAGATCGCGGGGCAGACTTCGACTTCCTTGTCGGCCATCGTGGCAACGCAATTCCGAAGGACAGTCACTGACTCCATTCGGCTGATTGAGATCTGACGTAAAATAAGCCGGTCAACAGAATGTCTGTTGGCCGGTTTTTCTTTTGGAAGCCTCCGTTTTTGAAGACAATCTTGCTTCCACGCGTTATAGAACTGAACAATGTAAGATTGTTATAAGTAGTTTGTTTTGATTGGGCTCCATGCTGAAACTCACAACGAATACAATCCTGTTTCTCGGAGTGTTTTGGATCGTTGCCTCTAGAATTCTTGTTCCCGGGGCAAATATTCAACCTGACTCTCCGCGATATGTGACAGCAGGATTGAATTTATATCAGCATGGCATTCTATCCGGGGAGCGCTACCGAGAGGATGAGCCACCTGAGCCAGGATTGTATGCAGGAGGTGTGCTGACGGCTGTCGAGATTGCAACAGCTGCCATGCTAAGCAAGGACACATACCTGGATTTGATGTGTGTTGCCGAAGTTAGCGTTGATGAGGGATGTGGGAGAGGTTTGTGGTCTCTGAAAGCAATCTATTTTCTTGAAGCATGCATTTTCCATCTTTGCGCTTTGTTTGTTGGCTGGCGGTTCTTTGGTCGCAATATGATTGCTGCTTGGGGAGTTGTTGCGGCGTCTATGCTTTTCAAAGATACATATGCCTATGCTTCGTCACCGCTTAGTGAACAAGGTTATCTGATGCTTGCGGGTCTATTTGCGTCAGCTTGGATATACGTTTTCGATAATGCTGAGAAGATGTTCAGCTGGTTCATATCAGGTCTCGTTGCAGGGTTGCTGGTTCTCGTTAAGCCTGCATGGTTGTTGTTACCCATTGGTCTTGCTCTCATTTCATTTTTCGCATTGTTGGCAGGAAAATCACCTAAACGACAAACTTTGACAGCAAGTGCATCATTTTGCGTCGCGTTCGTTCTTGCCCTAGCGCCGATGCTTTTGCGGAACTGGATCGTGCTTGATACGTTTGCGATGAGTGAGCAAAGCTATCTTGTCTCGTCCTTATCTCACCGTCTTGCTTTTAACCTTATGAGTTGGAAGGAATGGCTTATCGGATGGATTTATTATGTTCCGGTGTCCGGTGCACAGAGGCTTTTTGGTTTAGATGTTTTGCTTCCGCTCGGCTGGGGGGAAACAAGTTATTATCAATTTGGTCGCGACACATTGGATGACCTGGCAAATGACGGGCGCTCGGTGTTGGAAGCACGAAACTATTTGTTGTCCGAGTATGTGTTTTCGATGCCGTTGAAGTTTGTCGCGGTTACCTTGCTGCTTTTTTGGCGAGGAATTTTTGTTGGGCATGTTGTGGCCATGCTTGCTGTTCCGAGTGCAGGTTTAATCACCGTCTTTGCGCGAAACGGTATTTGGCTTCGCTGGATGTTTCTAATCTTGCCATTCATGTTTATGGCGGGTGTCAACGCAGCGTTATCGGTAAGCTTGTACCGTTATAACTTGGCACTGATCATCCCTTATTGCATCGCGATGGTCTGGGTGATGATGACAGCGATAAACTTCATGCTCTCAAGATTTGGTCAGACTGGTTTTCTAGCAACTGCGAAAACGTTTTTGCCAGCCAAGCGATGAGTGATTGCATCAAGCGTCTTGCTGAGAGGAAAAGCGAAGCGATCATATGCAACTAGTCCACGCAAGGATACGTCACCGGATTTGCTACCTACCAACTTGTAGGCAATAGTCGCGGGAACACCAAGAATATCCGCATACTTGCAAGCAAGAATATCGAACCCCTCTGACATAAGTTTGTTACTGAGTTCTTTCCGCGTGTAACGGCGGAAATGCTGAACCTTCTCGTCCATCGAAGAGTAAAGGCACGGCATGGCAGGGACGTACACGACCAAAAGGCTGCCAGGCTTTAGGACGCGATATATCTCTCGAATCGCCTGACAATCGTCTTCAATGTGTTCAAGAACATTGAGGCTGTATGAGAAATCTACAGTCTCATCGCTCAGTTCTTCGCAACTCGCAAAAACATCAAAACCCCTCGTTCGAACTTCATCAGCTTGGTGTTTGTCGGGTTCAATGCACAACAACTTCCGCTCTTTGCGAGAAACGCGTTCGGCAAAGAAACCGGTTCCAGCGCCGAAATCAAGAAGGATTCCATCATCCGGTGCATGGTTTTCTACGAGTGTAGTCAGAAAGTTATTGTAGTTTTTTGCAAAAGACATCACGTCGAGGTTGTCTTTGCCGGTATAATCGAAGTTCTGCATGTGACCTGCTGTTATCTATCAGTGCTTCAGTATAAAAACTATCGTTCAGGTGTCGCTGAAGACTTCAATGAGGGTTTTATCTTGATGAAAAGGGGGGCTGAGTACTTATAAAAAGTCTGACAGTGTTTATCAGTTATCAAGCAGTTATTCCAGTTATTGTATTTTGAAGCTGCAGGTAGTCTGTTGTCAGGCCATCAGCACCCAATGATTGTGCGCGGGTGTCATCGACTTCCATGGCAACGGTAATCGCATGAATGCCAGCCGCGCGGGCGGCGATTACATCATTGGCGTGATCGCCGACCATGATGGCTGTGTCTTTCGATTTAATAAAGCCAAGCTGCCCCAGCACAAATTCAAGAAAGCGACCAGCGGGTTTTTTGACCTCAAAGCTGTCACCGCCAGCGATGACGCTAAACAGGTCCGCGACACCAAGTTTGGTCAGGATGGTCTTGCACGGGGCTTCGGGTTTGTTCGATGCCAGCGCAATCGTCCAGCCGTCTGATTTCAGTTGGCGCAGGACGGGTTCGGCATGTTCAAAAAGGCGGGTATAGGCGTAGTCGGTTTCGACATATCGCGCGTTGAAATCGATGTTGAGTTCATCAAGCATCGCGTCAGAGGGCTCTGATCCGCGTGCGGCAAAGGCGCGTTTGGTCAGCATCCATGTGCCATCACCCAGCATGGCTTCAATATCATGACGAACAAGTGGCGCATGACCGTGGGCGGCCAGCAAATCATTCATTGCAAACAGGATGTCATCGACCCCGTCAATCAGGGTGCCATCAAGGTCGAACAGAATGAATTTGGCCATCGGGTGGGGCTCCTTGGAGGTGAATTGGCAGCAGCGGTGACAAGTGCAGCATGGTTTATAGGAACTTAACGGAAGCCGTGCCATTAACAATCGGTAACATCTGCTAACAGCCGGTAACAAAACGTGATTCTTTATGGGCTTTTGCTTGAAAAGAATATGTTCTAAGACTTGCTGCGAATTGGATTATTTGCATCACAACCATTGTGATAATGCTTTCAAAGGGGATGCTGCGAAACCGCAGCCAACAGGGTAATAGATGTCGCTTGAGCTAAGTGTTGTTGTTTTGGCTGCCGGTATGGGTACGCGCATGAAAAGCGCCTTGCCCAAAGTCATGCACAAAGTTGCCGGCAAGCCGATGGTCAATCACGTCATTGATACCGCAGCCCACCTGAAGGCGGCAAAGACCATGGTGGTTGTTGGTCCGGATATGCCCGACCTGATCAAGGCCGTTGCCCCGCATCAGACCTTTGAACAAACTGACCGTCTTGGCACGGCACACGCTGTTCTTGCTGCCAAGGATGGCTTGAAGGGCCTTACGGGCAATGTTCTGGTGCTATATGCCGATAGCCCGCTTTTTACCGCCGAAACTCTGGCGCGCCTTGTCGCTGCCCGCGAAGAAAATGATCATGCCGTTGCGGTTCTGGGTTTCCGACCCGAAGACCCGACAGGTTATGGCCGTTTGGTCACTGATCAGAACGGCAACCTGACAGCGATCGTCGAGGACAAGGAATGCAATGACGCGCAGCGTCAGATCAATTTCTGCAATTCCGGTGTGATGTGTTTCAAGGCCGAGGACATGATAGCAACCCTTGAGGCGATCGATAACGCCAATGCCAAGGGTGAATATTACCTGACCGATGCGGTCGAAGTGGCGCAAAAGAACGGGCAGAGCTGTGTTGCAGTCGAGGTGGATGAGGCAGAGACACTTGGTGTTAATTCCCGCACCCAGTTGGCGGTTGCCGAAGCCATCCTGCAAGATCGCCTGCGCGAAGCCGCAATGGCAGACGGCGCAACATTGGTTGATCCGGCATCCGTGTTCCTCAGTGCCGATACCAAACTTGGCCGGGATGTAATTGTTGAACCCAATGTGGTCTTCGGTCCCGGCGTGACAGTGGGCGACAATGTCGTGATAAAGGCGTTCAGCCATCTTGAAAGCTGTGTGGTTGGCAATGGTGCCGATATCGGGCCTTATGCCCGGTTGCGCCCAGGGGCTGAAATCGGTGCCGGTGCGCGGGTTGGCAACTTTGTCGAAATCAAGAAGGCCGTGCTTGAGGCCGGGGCAAAGGTCAATCACCTGAGCTATATCGGTGATGCCCGTGTCGGGACAAAAGCCAATATCGGGGCCGGAACGATCACGTGCAACTATGACGGTTTCCGCAAACAGCATACCGACATCGGGGCAGGGGCCTTTATCGGTTCGAACTCGTCGCTTGTCGCACCCGTCGAGATTGGCGATGGCGCGATTGTCGGCGCGGGCAGCACGATCACTGGCAAGGTCGAAGCGGATGCACTGACCCTGACAAGGGCCGAACGGATCGAGAAAAGGGGCTGGGCCGCCAAGTTTCGCGAGAAAATGCGCGAACTGACCGGCAAGAAATAGCCCAAACAAAGATTTTTGAAATTGCCACTCGTCTTCGGGTGGTCAAAACGACAAGCGATACAAAGCAGGAAGAAAACCAATATGTGCGGCATTATCGGGATTATTGGCAAAGACAGCGTCAGCGATCGCATTCTTGAGGGGCTGAAGCGTCTTGAGTATCGCGGTTATGACAGTGCCGGGATTGCGACACTGGTCAATGGCCATATAGAACGCCGACGTGCCGAAGGCAAACTGATCAATCTTGCAAATCGTTTGGCGGGCGAACCGCTGGCGGGGGATGTCGGCATTGGTCATACCCGCTGGGCAACCCATGGTGTGCCGACTGAAAACAACGCCCATCCGCACACCGATGGCAAGGTCGCTGTTGTCCATAACGGCATCATTGAAAACTTCCAGGAAATCAAGGCAGAGCTATCTGCCAAGGGTCGCGAATTCGCCACCGAAACCGACACCGAGGTGGTCGTGCATCTGGTGTCTGATTTCCTTGATCAGGGTAAGACCCCGCGCGAAGCGGTTGCCGCCACCCTGCATCGCATCGAAGGTGCCTTTGCCCTTGTGATCATGATTGCCGGTGAGCATGACGTGATCTTTGGAGCGCGCCGTGGAACGCCGCTTGCCGTTGGTCTGGGCGAGGGCGAGATGTATCTCGGATCGGACGCCATGGCTTTGTCGCACCTGACCAACAAACTTATCTATCTTGAAGAAGGCGACTGGGTTGAAATGACCCGCGATAGCGTTCAGGTTCGCGATGAAAATGACGAAGACGTCATCCGCGAAACCAAGCTTTCGGCCGTGTCGGGCGCGATGATGGGCAAGGGCAACTACAATCACTTCATGCAGAAGGAAATCTTCGAACAGCCTGCTGTGATTGGCGATACGCTGCATGCGTTTATCAATCCGGCGACCCAGACGATCAAACTGCCGGACATGCCGTTTTCCTTTGCCGATGCAACGCGTTTGACGATTGTCGCCTGCGGCACGTCCTATTACGCCGGGCTGGTGGCAAAACACTGGATCGAACGTTATGCCGGTCTGGGGGTGGATGTCGACGTCGCATCCGAGTTCCGCTATCGCTGCCCGCCACTGCCGAAAGGCGGCGTCGCCCTGTTCATTTCGCAGTCGGGCGAGACGCTTGATACCCTGGCCGCCCTTCGGTATGCGAAATCCAAGGGCCAGAAGATCGTATCCATCGTCAATGTGCCCGAAAGTACGATTGCGCGCGAAAGTGACGTGGTCCTTTTGACCTATGCCGGGCCTGAAATCGGGGTGGCCTCGACCAAGGCCTTTACGACACAGCTCACGGTTCTCGCCTGCCTTGCCGTGACCATCGGCCGTGAAAACGGAACCCTTGCCAAGGATGAAGAAGCCGCCATCGTCAGTGCGCTGACCGAAGTGCCAAAACACGCTGCCGAAGTCCTGCATCATGACGAGGCACTTAAACAGCTTGCCCTTGACGTCGCTGACGCGCGCGATGTGCTTTATCTCGGTCGTGGTCTTGGTTACCCGATCGCGATGGAAGGGGCGCTTAAGCTCAAGGAAATTTCCTATATCCACGCTGAAGGCTATGCCGCCGGTGAAATGAAGCATGGCCCGATTGCCCTGATTGATCAGTCGGTTCCGATCATCGTCATTGCCCCGTCCGATGAGCTGTTTGAAAAAACTGCCTCAAACATGCAGGAAGCTGCCGCACGTGGCGGTCGTGTGATCTTTATCTCGGACGCGCCGGGGCTTGCCAAACTGGGTGATATGGCATCGGCCACGATCGAACTGCCCAAGGTCGCCGACTTCGTCGCACCGATCCTGTACACCATCCCGGTACAGATGCTGGCCTATCACGTTGCCGTACACAAAGGCACCGACGTTGATCAGCCCCGCAACCTCGCCAAATCGGTGACGGTGGAATAAGCACAAATCAGTTCAGACAAACTGCGAAGGCCGGGTGCAGATGCATCCGGCCTTTTTTATTTGCGATCTAGGGCCCATAGCATGAATAACGCGCCCAAATACCACTTCTTCGCAATAAGTTAACCGAAGGTTCGACAGTATTGGCCGGGCAATGTAATCTCAATTGGACGACGTTGTTCGACGCCATTTACTTTTCGATGAGAGCAGAATGAAAGTTATCGTGACCGGCGGTGCAGGGTTTATCGGATCTGCTGTTTGTCGGCTTATGACCGGGTTGAAGGGCTATGAGGTCCTCAATATCGACAAGCTGACATATGCTGGCGATCTGAGAACGCTGGCATCAATTTCGTCGCGAGATAATTATCATTTTGCCCATCAGGATATCTGTAACCGGGACGCCATCGTTAAACTGTTTGATGAATTTCAGCCAGATGCCGTGATGCATTTGGCAGCTGAAAGCCACGTTGATCGCTCTATCGATGGGCCGGGTGATTTCATTCAGACCAATGTGGTGGGTACATTTACACTACTCGAAGTCGCGCGCGGGTATTTCGATCAGCTGCCGACGCACAAACGATCAAATTTCCGGTTCCACCACATTTCTACAGATGAGGTTTACGGATCTTTGGGAAGCGAAGGGTTGTTTACTGAAGAAACTGCTTATGCGCCGACGTCGCCATACTCCGCGAGCAAGGCCAGTTCCGATCACCTTGTTTTGGCATGGTACCATACCTACGGGCTGCCCGTCGTGATCAGCAATTGCTCCAACAATTACGGGCCATTCCAGTTCCCGGAAAAACTCATTCCGCTGATGTCGCTCAACCTGCTGCATGGCAAGAATCTTCCCGTTTACGGAGAGGGTTTGAACACGCGCGACTGGCTGCATGTTGAAGATCATGCCGAGGCCTTGGTCAAGATCCTGACTGAAGGTCGTGTTGGCGAGAAATACAATGTCGGTGGGTGCAATGAGCTGACCAATATCGACGTCGTCAAAAAGATTTTCGATACGGTGCACGAGATCGTGCCAGACATCTCGTTTGAGAGCTTCGATGACGCGGTGACATATGTAAAAGACCGTCCGGGGCATGATTGGCGCTATGCCATTGATCCAACCAAAATGCAGACCGAATTGGGGTGGACGCCGAAATATGATTTCGAGACTGGCCTGAGGCAAACCGTCGAATGGTACGTGAACAATAGCGCATGGTGGGAGCCGATTTTGAAAACCAAATATGCAGGCGAACGGCTCGGTAGCACCAAGGGGCAAACCGATGCCTAGAATACTGGTGTTTGGAAAAACCGGTCAGCTGGCCAGTTGCCTTGCCATGTGCGGGAATGAGTTTCCAAATGCCGAGCTGGTTTTTGTCGGGCGGGATCAATGTGATCTTGAGGATGTCCACCAGATAGCCCCCCTTATTGACCGTGTGCAACCGGATGTCGTGATCAACGCTGCGGCATACACCGCAGTTGACTTGGCCGAGGAACAGGCAGATGTCGCATTCAAGGTCAATCGCGATGCTGTGCGCGCGATGGCAGAGACGCTCGCCAAACGCGCCGTCCCGCTGATCCATGTTTCCACGGACTATGTTTTCGATGGGCAGGGATCAACGCCATATACCGAGCAAGACCCGGTCTCGCCGTTGGGCGTTTATGGTGCCAGCAAGTTCGCGGGTGAGGATGCGGTCAGAGAGACACTGGACAAGCATCTGATTATTCGCACGTCTTGGGTTTTCAGTCAGTTTGGGAAAAACTTCGTCAAGACGATGCTCAATCTTATGGAGCAGAGAGACGAAATTCGTGTCGTCAATGACCAGACCGGATGTCCGACCAGTGCGCATGACCTGGCGGGGGCAATTCTCAAGCTTTCCAGATTGGTGCTTGCGAAGGATTTCGACAAGTTCGGCACTTATCACTTGTCCTCCGGTCAGTCGCAAACATGGTTTGAGTTTGCCAATCGGATCCAGAAGGTGGCTTCGCATGTCTGGGGTGACGATTGGAAAGGCAAGGACTGTCGCATTACGCCAGTTCCGTCTTCGGAATATCCGACCGTTGCGAAGCGTCCCGGCTATTCCGTTATGTCGAGCCAGCGCTTTGTCGGTTCATTTGGGATACAGTTGCCAACAGTCGAAGAAAGCTTGAGCGCGGTAATCGAGAATCTTCGAAGGGAGAAATCAGATGCGTAAGGGGATCATACTGGCAGGCGGCACCGGATCGCGTTTGCATCCATCGACGCTCGTTGTGTCCAAGCAGCTTCAGCCTGTCTACGACAAGCCGATGATTTATTATCCGCTGACCACCCTGATGCTTGCCGGGATCAAGGATATTCTGATTATCAGCACACCGCGAGACGTGCCACTGTTTAAGGACCTGCTTGGTGATGGTTCCAAGTGGGGCATCAATCTTGAATACGCTGTTCAACCGGAGCCACGCGGTCTTGCAGATGCCTTTATTGTCGGCGCAGACTTTATTGGCGAAGATCCCTGCTGCCTGATTCTGGGTGACAATATCTACTTTGGTCACAACCTGACGGATCTTTTGAGAAGCGCTATGGATCAACGAGAAGGCGCCACCGTGTTTGCCTATTATGTTCAGGACCCTGAACGGTATGGTGTGGTCGAGTTCGACCGTAATGGCGTTGCACTGGATATTGAGGAAAAGCCGGAACACCCCAAATCGAATTTTGCCGTTACCGGACTTTATTTTTACGACTCAACCGTTGTGGACATAGCCAAATCAATCAAGCCGTCAAAGCGCGGTGAGCTTGAGATTACGGATGTGAACAAGGCTTATCTCGAACGTGGCAGCCTAAGGGTCGAAAGAATGGGACGTGGCTATGCGTGGCTGGACACCGGAACGCATGCCGCGATGCTTGATGCCGCGAATTTCGTGCGAACCGTTGAAAGTCGTCAAAGTCTTAAGATTGCCTGCCCCGAGGAAATCGCCCTTCGAACAGGCCTGATTTCGGTCGAACAGTTTGAAACTCTTACGAATGAATTTGGCGCAAGCTCTTACAAGGCGTATCTGCAGACAGTTCTTAGGACCTATGACCTTTTGTGATCTCGACTAAAACGCCGGGTTCTCGCGATAGCTTGCGAAACTCATCGCTGTTGCGTCTTTCTCTGAGACGATGACCTCGGCTTCGCTGAAGGGCCAGTCAATTGCGAGTTCTGGGTCATTCCACTTGATCGCGCGTTCGCTTTGTGGTGCGTAGGGTGCCGATACCTTGTAATTGACTTCGGTATCTGGCTCTAACGTGACAAAGCCGTGCGCGAAACCTGCGGGGACGAACATCTGGTTCCAGTCCGCTGCACTTACCTCGGCCGATACCCATTTCCCGAAGGTTTCAGAGTCTGTCCGGATATCAACAGCAATATCAAGAATGCGTCCCCTGGGGACCCTGATCAGTTTATGTTGGGCATAAGGGGGGCACTGAAAGTGTAATCCCCTAAGAACGCCGACACTTTGCGACAGCGAATGATTGTCCTGCACAAACTGATGATCGATGCCTGCCTTGGCAAAGGCTTCCATATTATATGTTTCCGAGAAAAAGCCCCGTTCATCGCCAAACTTCTTTGGGAAGATCATCTTGATGTCTGGGATTTCCAGGGATTCAATTTGCATCGGTGCCGCCTTGCGCAGGTTAAGCAATTTCATTCAGCTAATGGATAGCAGATGATACAGCTTATTGCATTTGCGTATTCACGGCTCAAGGTCGTTGCATTGATCTATTGTGCCCAAACGGGTCATGTTTGAATATATAATCAGAAAACCGTTTCATGAACAGTTCGTATTCCGCGCCCAGGAAATGATAAAGCGGGTCGATGACGATCGTGCTTTTGCGTTCGGGGGCGGATCCATGGAAATCGCCGTTTTCGATGGCGGCGATGACGTTGGTGTCGGCTGCCAGAAACTGTGAAATGACACCCTTGTTATAGTGATCGATAAGGTCACTCATATGGCGATGACCGCTTTTGGGCAGCCCGGTGCGCGACAGATAGTCTTCCTGCCAGGCAATCCCCATTAGGAATCCGACCGGATTGTCCGATTGATCTTCCGATCCCGGTTTTACCCAAAGACTTTGGGATACCTCGAACAAAGGATGTTCGGATCGAATATGGGTTCTGGTGTAGTGGCTTGCCGCCAGAGGGGTTCGGAAAATCTCACCGTCGATATTTCCTTTGTTGAAGGCAACATAACTACGCCGAGATGGAAGTTTGACCAGTGTCACACGGCATCCGAGCTTGGCATATATATCAAGCAGAACTTTTGCCGTCTGTTGCGTCATCTCGTTGTTTGCGGCCATCCCCAGACGTTTCGGGCATGCATCCGTTGACTCTGTTCCCTGAACTGTCTGAGACATCGCGACAGGCAACAGCAGCATCAACATTAGGACTTTGCATAAGGATTTTCCGAGCATTTGACGGACTTCTGTATCTCGAACCGTTATTTTAGATAGATTGCATGTGGGGCCTTTCCTGTCTCCGGACAATAGGCCAGCATCGAGAGCCAGATAGCTTTGAATTCTTACATCATGCCGTTTTTTGCAAACGGTTGGTGCTCGGAAAGATAGTTAGAAAACCGCTCCATGAAGGGGGCGAATTCCGCTGCAAGGAAATGATAGAGCGGGCCGTCTTCAAGCAGTTCAATTCTGACCGGGATCCTGTCCTTGGCAAAGGTGCCTTCGGTAATCATCAGGTCAATCGTACTATCCTCGGCAAGGAAGCGATCAAAGGTGCCTGAATTGTAATGCTGAATAATATCGTCAACGTCGTTATGGCCGCTTTTGCGGAGCATGTTTTTGTTCAGGTAGTCTTCCTGCCATGCAATGCCAATCGTGTAGCCGATTGTGTCATCAGAATGCAGTTTGCTGCCAGGCATCCCCCAAAGACTGCTGGTTACTGCGATTAACGGGATATCTGATCGAACATATGGTTTGGTGTAATGTGCCGCGCCAACAGGAAGTCTGAAGAGCTCGCCATCAATGCGACCATTATTGAATGCGACAAAACCTCTGCGTCCGGGAAGATCGATCAACTCAATCGGGCAGCCTAAATCTTCGTATATCCCGCTTAAGATGGTGGCGATATAATTTGATAGCCTGTCATTAATCACAATGCCCAATCGTTTCGGGCATTCATCCTTGGGTTGTGCATAAGAGAAGCTTGGCAGCAAAAGCGCGAAGCCAAGTGCCAGAATCTGAATAATGCGTGTGCCGGATGTCATCAGACTTGCTATTTCGTGTATGAATACAAAAACTTGTCTTCTCAATAGATTTGCGGTTTTACCATAATTGACAAGACTAACGGTGTGAAATTTTTGACCTGAAACAAGGGGCGGATCAATGCCGGATACGATGATAGCACGATGCACGCATTGGCGCCTCAGACAGGGTTTTGTTTTTTGCGCATTATTGCTGCTTGTCGGGTGCGCGACAGCTCAACAAACCCCCGATGACATCGCTACGCTGTCTTGTATTGAAAAGCTGCAGCTTTCCGATACTCAGGTGATTGGCAGCGACGTTCGAAATGCTTCTGTTGCAATGGTCGAAGAGTACCCATTTCTTCGGGCCAATCGAAACTCTGTTTTGATGGGGCAGCAGGTCGGGGCAGCGTTGGATCAAGATGACGAAGTATTGGCAAGTGAGCTGTTTGCTGATTGGGTGACGCAGATGCGTGTACTTGATCGAACTGCACGCGCCAGTGAAATGCGCAATTTGTCAGTCAAACCGGTTGTCACTGTTTCGGAGCAAGAGGCCTGTGCAAACAGCTTGGCGGGAGCCTTGCAGATGGACGATTTTGCACAACTGCGCGATGCTGTGTTCGTCCCCGATGACTATCTTGATTTCCAACGGGTTTCCGGTTTGTATCCCCTGACGGCTTTTCCCGCTTATTTCGGTTATGAAGCTTGGAAGAGGGATAATCTTCAAACTTTTACGATGTCAGAGGACGACCTTCAGGAGTCCGGGGATTGGTTGATCTATGCGCCTTCTGGCGCCGGGGCCAAACCCGCGAACATCAAGGCTGTAAACATCAGCCAAGATAAATTTGGACGTTTGCTGCCCACGGTCTCTGAATTGGAAGCATTGGCGCAACAATACGCACCAAAACTTCGCATTGATACGAGAAGTGATAGTGACCTGATTGGTTTGCCCGCGCTTCAAAGCCGGGATGCGCGATCAGAGGTCGATCTATCAACGCCAGTCATGTTTTATCGGTTGTCGCATACCTATTTCGGGGGAGAATGGGTGCCCCAGATTGTTTATTCGGTGTGGTTTCCTGAGCGCCCCAAAGTCGGTTTCCTTGATATCCTTGCAGGTCATCTGGACGCGCTGATCTGGCGGGTCACACTAAACCGGGACGGAGCGCCGATCATGGCCGACAGTATCCATGGCTGCGGTTGTTACCATATGTTCTTCCCGACGAACGGCGTGCAGCGCCTCCATGCACCGGAAGACGACGACATCCGGGAAACGGCTGAAACCCCCGCAGGGTTCCTTGACTCGGAAACCCTGGCGCGACCTGTTCTTTGGATCGATGACACAAGTCATTATCTGCTTGCTGTTACGCAAGCTGACACGCAAGGAGAGTGGCCCTCCGCAATCCCCGTCGTGCTGCAACCCGAGCAGGATCTGACGAGTCTCCCGCTTGCGGATGGAACAGGATATGCTAGCCTTTACGACAAAGACGGCTTCATCCCCGGCACAGATCGGTTGGAGCGTTTTATCCTTTGGCCGATGGGGATTGAACGACCCGGCGCAATGCGCCAGTGGGGGCGTCACGCAACGGCCTTTGTCGGACGGCGTCACTTTGATGATCCTGTGATGTTGGGGCGCTATTTCGGTTTCCCAGCGCCTGATTAACCCGGCATAATGACGCTGCAACCAAAGGCCAGGATTCTGCCGTGACATTCCCCGATGCCATCAAGTCAGGTTTTCAAACTACGTCGTCTTTCAGGGAGGGTGTCGCGCGATCTGCCTTCTGGTAATGGCAGTTGTTGGTACTTGTCGGCGGGCTTGTTGCTGTCCTGTTTGACCGCTTTTTGTTTGCCATGTCGGGCGGTGGATTTATTGGTGCGGCCTTCCGAGGCGAAGCAGCATTCCAATCCAATCTGAACTTTCACAGGGCGTGGCACATCGTCAGTGGCACGAGAAAGGTTGCATCGGGTCATTGGAAATGTTTTGATCCCGCGACATCAAAAAGCACGCAGTTTCATACTGCGCTGCAATGACGCGAGAACGGCAAAAATCGTGACATTTCCGCGTCTTTTTACATCTCCCTATTGACTTTGGACAGGTACTCCAATAAATGCTGTTAGCACTCGCCGGGGGTGAGTGCTAATACGGGCTCATCCCGGTTAGTCTTAGTTATTAACGAGCCTTAGCTTAAACACGGAGTTGTCTAAAATGAAGTTCCGTCCGCTGCATGATCGAGTGCTGGTACGTCGTGTCGAATCCGACACCAAAACTGCCGGTGGCATCATTATTCCGGATACCGCCAAAGAAAAACCGCAGGAAGGCGAAGTCGTCGCTGTTGGTTCTGGCGTTCGCAAAGACGATGGCTCGGTTGTAGCCCTCGACGTCAAAGCAGGTGACAAAGTCCTGTTTGGCAAATGGTCGGGCACCGAAGTCAAGGTTGACGGCGAAGAGCTGTTGATCATGAAAGAATCCGACATCATGGGCATCATGGAATAAGTCAGCCCTTTGGGTGACTTAAAATTCCACGTTCATCCGTCTCATAGAGAGGAAAGAATATTATGGCTGCTAAAGACGTAAAATTTTCCACCGATGCACGCGCTAAAATGCTGCGTGGCGTCGACATCCTGGCAGACGCTGTCAAGGTAACGCTTGGCCCGAAAGGCCGTAACGTTGTTATCGAAAAATCGTTCGGCGCACCGCGCGTAACCAAGGACGGTGTTTCGGTCGCCAAAGAAATCGAACTGACCGACAAGTTCGAAAACATGGGCGCACAGATGGTTCGCGAAGTCGCGTCGAAAACCGCCGATCTGGCTGGTGACGGCACCACGACCGCAACCGTTCTGGCACAGGCCATCGTTCGTGAAGGCAACAAGTCTGTTGCTGCCGGCATGAACCCGATGGACCTTAAGCGCGGTATCGACCTTGCGACCAACAAAGTGATCGAATCGATTTCGAGCCGTGCACGTAAAGTTGCTGGCCGTGACGAAATCGCACAGGTTGGTAACATCTCGGCTAACGGTGACCGTGAAGTCGGCGACATGATCGCTGAAGCCATGGAAAAAGTTGGCAACGAAGGTGTTATCACCGTTGAGGAAGCAAAAGGCCTGCACACCGAACTCGACGTTGTCGAAGGCATGCAGTTCGACCGTGGTTACCTGTCTCCGTACTTCGTAACCAACCCGGAGAAAATGGTCGCAGAAATGGATGCTCCGTACATCCTGCTGTTCGACAAGAAAATCTCCTCGCTTCAGCCGATCCTTCCGCTGCTTGAGTCGGTCGTTCAGTCCGGCAAGCCGCTTCTGATCATTGCTGAAGACATCGAAGGCGAAGCACTGGCAACCCTGGTTGTCAACAAGCTGCGCGGTGGTCTGAAAATCGCTGCTGTTAAAGCACCGGGCTTCGGCGACCGTCGTAAAGCGATGCTCGAAGACATCGCCATCCTTACCGGTGGTCAGGTTGTCTCCGAAGATCTCGGCATCAAGCTGGAAAGCGTTACGCTTGACATGCTCGGTACCGCGAAATCGGTTACCATCACCAAAGAAGAAACCACCATCGTTGATGGTGCTGGTGAGAAAGCACAGATCGAAGCTCGCGTTGGCCAGATCCGTGCCCAGATCGAAGAAACCACCTCTGACTACGATCGTGAAAAACTGCAGGAACGTCTTGCGAAACTCGCAGGCGGCGTTGCAGTGATCAAAATCGGTGGCGCTTCGGAAGTCGAAGTGAAAGAACGTAAAGACCGCGTCGACGATGCCCTGCACGCAACCCGCGCTGCTGTTGAAGAAGGCATTGTTGCTGGTGGTGGTACGGCTCTGCTGTACTCGGTTCACGCGCTCGAAGGTCTCGAAGGTGAAAACCACGACCAGACCATCGGTGTTGACATCGTTCGCCGTGCTCTGCAGGCACCGGTTCGCCAGATCGCCCAGAACGCGGGTGTTGACGGTGCGGTTGTCGCAGGCAAGCTGCTTGAGCAGGACGACGTTGAATACGGTTATGACGCTCAGAAGGGCGAATACACCAACCTCGTCAAAGCTGGCATCATCGACCCGGCCAAAGTTGTTCGTACTGCCCTGCAGGACGCAGCATCGGTCGCAGGTCTGCTGATCACCACCGAATGCATGATCGCCGAGAAGCCGGAAGACAAATCGGCAGCCGGTGGCGCGCCTGACATGGGCGGCATGGGTGGTATGGGCGGCATGGGTGGCATGGGCTTCTAAGCCTTACCAACCAACCGACCAAGCACTACGAGAAGGGCTCCGCAATTGCGGAGCCCTTTTTGTTTCGGGTATTAATTTGACTAAATGTGTTTCGCGCTTATGCAAGGCAGCTTTGATTGCGGCCGCTTTCCTTGGCCTGATACAGCGCATGGTCAGCACGCCTGAGCACGTCTTCGGGCATTTCGCCGCCTTGATAACAGGCAATGCCGGCACTGATCGTCACCGGGATTTCTAATTCGCCGACTGTGGTTGTCGATTTTTCGATCCGTTCGCGGATACGTTCGGCGACAAAGCGGGCGGCTTTGCCATCCGTATCGGGAAGGAGAACAACAAATTCCTCACCCCCCAGTCGGAAGAACAATTTTTCCTCTTCAAAGCGCAGGGTGTTGTACGCCGTTCTGGTCACGTGCTGCAGAACCAGGTCACCGGTACTGTGCCCATAGCTGTCGTTGACATGCTTGAAGTGGTCGATATCGAGCATCACCAGCGAATACGGTTCCCCGCCACGACTGGTTTTGGCATGAATGCGTGCGATGCGGTCTTCAAAGGCCGTTCGGTTAAGAAGGCCTGTGAGCGGATCGTGAAACGCTTCGAATTCCAGGTTCAGGTTGCGCAGTTTCTGACGGTGAATGTTCTTGAGCAAACCGATCACCCGGACCGGCTTGTTAAAACGGTCACGTTCGGTCACCGAGCAGGTGTGCGAAAACCATTCCCAGGCATCGCTTTTGCCAATCTGGATCCGGGCGTCGACTTCGAACGACGGCGTGAGGCCGTCGAGATGTGCGTTCAGTGCCAAATTGAAGGCATGACGATCATCTGAATGAATGCGTTGACGCAAGTTATCCACGTCGATTTGTTTGTCGTCCTTGTCAATATCAAGCAACCGATAGAAGCTATCCGAGAAATAGCCGCGTTTCTCGGCAATGTTCCAATCCCAAAGGCCCTGGCCTGCGGTATCGAGTGCGAACTGCAAGCGTTGATCAAGGGCGCGGCGTCTTCGTTCGCTGTTGCGTTTTGCCTGCCGGTCAAGCCAGATGCGAAGAAGCAGGACTCCCGAAACCGCGACAATAATGATCGAGGCAATGATCGCGTTGCGGCGGGTCGAATGATAGGCCTCAAAAAAGCGGTTGGTTGAGATCTGCAGATATACCGTAAGGGGCAGGTCGGGCAGATTGGCGTGTGCCAGCACGATATTATCGCTGATTTGTGCCACTTCGGCATGCAGGGTTTCATTGCCGTCGTCGGGGTGCCAGTATTCGGTTTCTTCCGCTGCTTCCAGCCAGTCAGTCACTGTATCGGCCAGTGCATACTGGTTCGTCAGGATGTTGCCGCTGTTTGCCCCCGCGACGCGAATTTTTGCCTCTGTCAGGAATTTCTCAAGTGGGGTGTTCTCATAGGGGCTGCCAACCGTCACCAGAATGATGATAACGCCGGCAAAGCTGCCATCGTCACGCCAGATGCCACGTTCGGTCGCAATTTCATCGGCTTTAAGGCCCAGTTCCCCGGACTGCAAAAAGGCTGGTTCAACCCATGCATCCCGGTGACGTGACAGGATGGCATCGGTATCAAGCATCTGTTCCGCGATGTTTTGGAAGGTGAAGCTTTCGGAAACTTCGCCGGTTTCAAGGATATGAATGAAACCGGTGATATCGCTGTCATTCTGAACAATTGCTGTCATTTGCTTTTTAAGCGGGACGGGCATCGTATCGGTGTCTGAAAGCCTGCGTGTTGCGATCAGCGCGATATTGTCCGCCTTGGTCAGGATCGCCGACAGGCTATCGGCATAGGTCGATATGCCGAACGCGGCGGTATCAAGTGCCTTTTGCGACGCAATGAGATGTTCCTTAACCGTTTGATTGGCAAGCATGAACAGAACGCCCAGCAGCAACCCGATTGACAGAAAGATGCTGAGGAACTCTTCGCCGAGAATCTGGCGCCATTCATGATGTTTACGACGGGCAGGAGACACGATCAGTCGCCCCCGTGCTGTGCAAGGATTTCAAGCATCTTGTTTGAAATGCCGATTTCGCGGGCCATTTCGTCCTGACGACTTGCCAGACTGCGCCGAACAGACTCACGTTCCTGATTGCTGGGAGCGGTGATTTTAATGCCGTGTTCACGCAACAGTGCCATTGAGGATTCCTGATGGCTTACGGCGCGTTCTCTGCCATCCGAAATCATATCTTCCCAGCTGTCGGTAAGGACCTTGCGCTGGGGTTCGGACAGGCGTCTCCAGATGTCGCCGGAAATCAGCGGTACATAGAACGGATAGTAGGAATGGCTAAGGAACGCATGCGTCAGGCCATGTTCCCACAAGGACGCGCTGACGACCGTGCTGCTGGTGGTCAGCAAACCGTCAATCTCGCCGCGATCAAGTGCATCGGGAACATTGGGCCAGGGGATCAGCACCGGTTCCGCGCCAAGGGCAGCAAGGCGCAGTGCATTTGCATCCCCGCCCGCATAACGGATGCGAAGGCCCTTAAGGTCGTCAAAGCGGCGAATGACCTTTTTGCGGGTGAAAATGTGCGCTGGGCCAAGGTCAAGCCACTTGCCGATCACCTTGACATTCAATTGCGTTTCGAGGGAATCCTCAAGCGCCTCTCCGACCGGGCCATCAACAAGTTTGCGAACATCTTGCGCTTCAAGCCCCATGAAGTCTGGCAACAATAGCGCATTCAGATCGCTGCTATACTGGCCCAGATGCCAGATACCCGGCGCTGCAATCGCGACACGGGTGCTTGAAACGGCTTCGGCGACTTCACGGTCGCTAAATGCCCGGGCTGAATGGACGACGTCAAAATGATGTTCGGGAATTTCCGCGTTCAGTGCGGCCGCATATCTCTGCAGAACCTGCGTTTGAAAGTGAGAGGGTGTGTTTTCGGTCGATATCTGGATGTCTGCTGCGAACGCGGGCATCGCCATAAGGACAAGAACCGCTAGCGTCGTAAGGATGGTTCCGGGCATTGAAGGTAACTCGCCATGCATCGCAGGGCCGGGATATGGCCCTGCTGATTTAGAATCGTTCTTTAATGGCGCGAAACTATCTGTGGCGTAGGAGGGCTGCCTTGATGCAAGTCAACAAACCTATGCTTTGGGTTAGTTTTATGCTCTAAAAGTAGAGGTTCCTTCAGCCGAAAAGCTTTTTCAGGTTCCGGGGCTGGCAGCGCAGGTATTGCGGGGCAGCCTTGACTTCTGCGCCCAGCGTTGCGGCGGCATGCCATGGCCAGCGCGGATCATACAGAATGCCGCGGGCAAGCGCGATGGCATCAGCCTGGCCGGTAAATGTAATGGCTTCGGCTTGTTCTGCTTCGGTGATCAGGCCAACGGCAATGGTTGTCAGGTTGGTTTCGGATTTGATCCGAGCCGCAAACGGCACCTGATAGTTCGGGCCAAGCGCGATTTTCTGATCGATATGCAACCCGCCGGAGGACACATCAATAAAGTCACATCCGCGCGCATCAAGCAGTTTGGCAAGTTGAACGCTTTGATCAATGTCCCAGCCATCTTCAACCCAGTCGGTTGCAGAAATGCGAATACCAACTGGATAGCTGTTCCCAACTGCCGCACGAATGGCGTCATAGATTTCCAGAACAAGTCGGGTCCGGTTTTCAAAAGAACCGCCATATTCGTCTTCACGCTTGTTGGCGTGTGGCGACAGGAACTGGTGCAACAAATAGCCATGTGCGGCGTGGATTTCGATGGCCTCAAATCCAAGACGAACAGAGCGTTTTGCACTTTCGACAAAGGCCGAAACGATTTCTGCGATGCGTGGTTTTGAAAGTGCCTCGGGAATCGGGTCGCCGTCCCTGAACGGGACAGCCGATGGCGCGACGATTTGCCAGCCGTTGGGATGACCGGGATCAATCGCAGCGCCACCATCCCATGGCTTCTCGCAGGATGCTTTGCGCCCCGCATGCGCAAGCTGGATGGCAACCGGCATATCGGAATGACTGCGCACAGCAGAAAGGGTTTCGGCAAGCGCGGCTTCTGTTTCATCATCCCATAGACCGACATCGCCATAGGTAATGCGGCCTTCGGGTTCGACGGCTGTGGCTTCTATGATCAGAAGTCCGGCACCGGACTGCGCCAGATTGCCAAGGTGCATCGCATGCCATGGGGATGTTTTGCCATCTTGGGCCGAATACTGGCACATCGGGGCGATAATGATCCGGTTATCAAGTTCAAGTGACCCCAGTGTCAGGGGAGTGAAAAGTGTGCTCATCGAAGGGTTCCTTGGATTTGGGAAGTGGGCAATGCCCGACTGTCTATGCGCCGAGGCTACCGTGCAGTGCGCAAGTGCGCCAGTCGGAAGCCTGATTATTTCAACAGGTGGAATGACTTGTTTGGCGGTCTGCAAAAAGTGCGAAAAAATTCAAAAAAATGCATTGGGACACTTGCGGAAATTTTTGCCCGATCTATCTCAAGGTTGGAACGGGGCATGGTGCCCCGATGCGCGCCAAGGTTGCAGCCTGGTCTGGACTGATGGCGCAAGATTGCTCGTCTGTAATGGAGGGTACTATCATGACTGGTCTTCAGACTCTTAATGGATCCCGTCGGCTGGCTTCGACCCCGACATATGGTGATCCTTTCACCCTTATTTCCCGTGATGTCGATCGTATGATTGGTTCGATTTTTGGTGGCCGCTCTGCGGCACCGACCGAGGGCACCGAACCGGCCCAAACGTGGCTGAGCCCGCAGATCGACATCTATGACGGCGAAGATCACTTTGAACTGTCCGCCGAACTTCCCGGCGTGGAGCAGGACGATGTCGATGTCGAAGTCCTCGACGGCGTTCTGACCATCACCGGTGAAAAGAAATTCACCCGTGAAAGCAAGGATGGCGCCCATGTTGTCGAACGCAGCTTTGGCAGCTTCAAGCGGTCATTCCGCCTGAATGATACCATTGACGCGGACAACATTACCGCATCCTTCAAAAACGGTGTTCTGGTACTGACTCTCCCCAAAGTAGCAGAACAGAAGCCTGAGCCGCGCAAGATTGCGGTCTCTGGCTAAGAACTTTCTCTCCTCCCTGAGAAAGCTTGTCCCCTGATAGACTGACGGGCGGTTTTACCGCCCGTCTTTTTTTATGTGGTTCTCACATGTTTGGTCACACGGCGTCTTTGAAGAGTTCATCTTTAAAGGCAACAGGAGAACCACGATGAGTAGCGCACTGGCACAGCTGGCAAACGATTATGCCGCCGCATACAAGGCAGATATGGCGTCTTTCAGGACAAAGGACCAAGCCGATAAGATTTGCGCAATCGCTGAGCGTGTCGCTCAAAGCTGTTCAGATTTGCAAACAGGCGCCAAATCTGTTGCCTCAGCCAAGAGCGATATCCGTGGTGCCCTTGTCGTGGGCGAGGCCATCGCAAACAAGCTGGCCAAAGAAGACGACGCATGGATTGCCAGACAGGCAACGATTAGCCAGGCCGATTGGCAAAGAAAAGCCCGACAGCAACAGGCAGAGGATCAGAAGCTACTCACAAATCTTGGTGCGTTGACATCGCAACTTGGGAAAGGGAGTGAAGCCGATCCGGTTTATGATCAGCTTGTTGACGGGTTCGAGGATATGCTTGCCTCCGAGAACGAACTGATCGCCTAGCACACACGCGCTAGCGCTATTCAAGGGCCTTTTGTTGAACATCAACAGGCCCTTTGGGTTTTAGTTTCCAGTGCATTATGCCGGAGTTGGAAGTGCCTTGTGCGTGCCAGCAAGGTTTTTGGTCGTCCACCATTTTTGCAGGCGGTCAGCAAGCGGTTTGTTGTCGGATGAAACCCATTGGTTGAGCTTCATCTGAAGATAGGTGAATTGTCCGCCAGCGTCATAGCCGTCACCCGCCCAGTCTCGACTGACCTCAATTGCACCAATTACATCCTTGTAAGAAACATTAAGAACGGCCAGTTCCTGTGCATACAGGTTTTGCCGCGCCATACTTCTTTCGGTTGCGCCGAATTTTGCGGCGTCTCCGCTGACTTTGTGTTGAATAGAATATGTCGGGCACCAATAGCCACGTAATCGCACACAATAGACCCAGGTTTTTGCATCGGGTGCGGGCAGATTGGGAACCTTCGGCGGGAACAGCGCGCCTATTTCATGCGTACCAGAAAGGCAAACCGCCGTGTAATGGGCAAGGTCCTGATCGCCCTTGCGATAAATAATGGCAGGTGTCGACGGGGACGTGCCACGCCGGGAAAAGCCGTGGCCAAAAATTTGGTCTGGTTGGCGGGTATCGCCGCGCCACGCAAAAAGGGTGCGCGTGCTTTTGTCTGCATTGCGCTTAAGGTCGGGCGGAACCCAAAGGTAATCGACATAAGCGAACGCAGCTTTGGCGTTTGACATCAGTGCCCAGAAATCATCAGCGCAGTTCGTGCCGTACACTTTCTGCTGCTGACCAGAATTCTCAAGATCTAGATTTTCGACATAGAGTTCTATTCCGCCGATCTTTTCAGTTGTCATGACTGCCTCGTTTAACGCGCAAAGTTGCTTGTTGACGGGTAAGTCATGTTGCTGTGAGCAACTGTTAAACCGGATGTGAGAAATCTTTAGCGATGGCTTCGCCTAACGCCCGACATACCCACTGCAGTGATTAAGCGGCATGTCGAACAGGCCGGTTTCATCAAAGCGCGCCAGTGCTTCTGTCCAGGGTGTAAGGTCGATGTTCTGTGCCTTGAGCCAGTCAGGATTGTAATAGGTATCGCAATAACGATCCCCGCCATCACACAGCAGGGTGACCACCGACCCGGTCTGTCCGGCGGTTTTCATCTCCGAGATCAGCGACAGCGTTGCAATCAGGTTGGTCCCGGTTGAACCGCCACAGCGTCGGCCAAGATGCTTTTCAAGGTAATAAAGCGCTGCAAAGCTTGCCGCATCCGGGATGCGATACATCCGATCCACCACGGTCGGGTTGAAGCTGGGCTCAACGCGCGGGCGACCGATGCCTTCGACCCGTGATCCCTTGCTGTTGGTGACCGAACAATCACCTGTTTCATAGCCATCATAGAAAACCGAGTTTTCAGGGTCGGCGACGCAAAGTTCGCACCCCTGGCCCAAGCTTCGGCCATAGCGGATATAGCGCCCGATGGTCGATGATGTACCGCCCGTTCCGGCACCGACAACAATCCAGCGTGGAATGGGGTGGGGTTCGCGTTTGAGCTGATCAAAGATGCTTTCGGCGATGTTGTTGTTGCCCCGCCAGTCGGTTGCACGTTCGGCATAGGTGAACTGGTCCATGTAATGGCCACCCAGTTCGCGCGCCAGACGCTGCGATTCCTCGTAAATCTGGCCGCTATGGTCAACCAGATGGCTTTCGCCGCCATAAAAGGCGATTTGATCAATCTTCTGCTGGGATGTCGATTTCGGCATGACGGCAATAAAACGCAGACCAAGAAGCCGTGCGAAATAGGCCTCTGACACGGCGGTCGAGCCACTTGATGCCTCGATGATCGGCGTATCCTTGGTGATCCAGCCGTTGCAAAGCCCATAGAGAAACAGGGATCTTGCCAGACGATGTTTGAGGCTGCCCGATGGATGAGTCGATTCATCTTTAAGATACAGGCCGATATCACCAAGCTTTGGCAGATCAAGGCGAATCAGATGGGTGTCGGCAGACCTGTTGAAATCGGCTTCAATCGTGCTGATGGCATCCGCCACCCATTGGCGATCATAGGGCATAAAACATCCTGACGTCGGTTTGGATCATTATGGTGCGTTGTGGGGCTGGCCCGTTGTTGGCATCTGTTTAGGTCAATATAATACAAAAAACGACAGTAAAATTGTGTCGATACATTCTGTGCAGATCTGTCGGGTTCATGTCGATTTTCAACAGATTGGGCTTGATAACACTTTTTTCAAAGCTAACCTCTATTATACAAGGTTCTCGATTCTTTCGATTTGACTGGATGGCTCGCAAATCATGGCTGACGACGATAAGGATCCGTTTAGCGTACGCATGGGTGCCTCGGACATCGGGGCGGCTTATGATGTGCCTGTGCGCGTATCAACGGTGATTGGCAAAAGCCAGATTCAGGTCGCACAATTGATGCGCCTGACCCGGGGTGCCGTGCTTGAACTGGACCGCCGTGTGGGGGAGCCGGTTGATATCTATGTCAATAACCGGCTGGTAGCACGTGGTGAGCTGGTTGTTGTCGATGAGAACCTTGGTGTGACCATTACCGAAGTTGTCAAAAGCGGTATGGTTATCGAGACCCACCACTAATACTTGCCAAGCGCAAAATCAGATAGCTTTTCCCGACCTAAAGCAGGCTTTCGGCCGCAAGGCGTTTGTCCACCCGTGCGATTTCTTCGGGGCGCAGGCGCGGTTCAAGTGCGGCAATCGCGGCTTGCGGGTCAAGTGGTTCTTCTTCGCCAGCACCAAGCGGGAAGATGATGGTGCCGCGTGCTGCACGTCTTAGCCAGTAATAGGCATCGGCATAATTCTGTTTCACGCCCCAGCCTCGTTCAAGCAAGGCGCCATACATGAACTGCCCGGCATGCATGTTCTCCTGTGCGGCTATTTCAAAATAGTGGGCTGCCTCTACAAAGTTCTGACGTACCCCGCGGCCATGAAAATACTGCTCCCCGATCATATAGGCCGCATTGCCGTTATGCGGATCAACCCGCAATGCGCGTTTGAAGTATTTCGTGGCCTGAAAATGGTCATAAGACAGGCCATAGCCATTGAAATGCATCAGGCCAAGGTAATAGGTCGCTCCACCATGATTGGCTCTGGCCGCCTTTTTGAACCAATTGGCGGCCATCCCGTATTCCGGCTTGCCCAGATCGCCACGAAAATACATCAGGCCCAAAGCATATTGCGCGTAAGGATCGTCTTCCGCTGCTGCCAGTTTCCAGAATGACTGTGCGCGCTGATAATCACCCACCTGATAGGCGTAATAGCCGTTCTGATATTCCTTGCTCATGCTGGCAGCTTGGCCTGCCGCCGGGGGCAGCAGCACAGATGCAAGCAGGATCAGGGCGAAGATGGGGCGTCGGCCGGAATGGTGGACCGATGGGGGGCGCGTCACGTTATGGAACCATCAGGAATTTGTTTTAAAGAGGGGCACGACCTTGCGGGCGCGTTTTTCGATCGCATCCAGCACACTGGTGATATCAGAGCTTTGCTTGATACGCTCGCCACTGTGCAGGGCCAGATATTGTCCTGCGTTTTTGTGTTCGTTGCTGAGTTTGATAACCGTGAATAGAGGCGTTTCGTGGGTGGAGCGAAAGATCGAAAACATCGCCATCCCGTCGAGATGGTCAATGGCATAATCCTTCCACGCGCCGCTGGCAACCTGTCGGGAATAGGTATTCATGAGTTTCATGAGTTCAGTCCGGTCAAAATGAACAAAGCTCTTGGCTTTGCGGTATTTGGCCAAATCGAACAATGTTCCCATGAGGTGCTCCGCCAGCGTGTGTCCGTGGTCATCCTTCACCGTGACGGCAAAATGACAACCATGTGACACGGTAGCGCGGATTGACCGATGCCTCAAGTTTCAATGGATGAAAAACTGGGTACCAGAAGGCGGTATTTACAAGCTGCGCGAACGGGTTGGCGGCCAGTCGACCGTCTGCGATCCGGTGTTATAGGGATCAGGCGTGCGATAGCAACTGACAGCCGCAAGCGAGCGATAACAATAAAGCGGGGTTTCCGGGACCGGATCCTTTTTACAATAAGACTTGCCGTCGATTTTGCGGATGGTTGAGCAATCCTGACCGGTTGAAAGCGAGACCGCGTGGTCAATCAGGGTCTTGTCGGAGTTGACGATGCTGATCACGTCAAAGGCAAGGTACCACTCGCCGCCGGTAAAGATACTGGTGCCGACAATGTCAGACATCGTCGTGCTGCATCCCGAAACAGCGGACCCCATGACGGCAGCAAACAGCCCGGCCAGAATACGCTGTCGGATGAGGCGCCGTTTGGATGGGCGGTTATGAGCAATCCCGCGACGTTTCATTGTTGTCTCCGTCCGCACATCGGCAATTATGACCGATGACAAGTTCAAATCTGTTCCCTTGCCCCATACATAAGCAAGCCCTGTGCCGAACTGTGCCCGGAAGATCGCCAAAGCGACATATGGCAACGATATCACGCATTTTCAGCCGTTTGCGTAATTGCCACGTGGTGCAACATTGCTTTGATGGTGGTCGGTAAATCTTTCAAAGCGGTTTAAAACCGGGAAGGAACGGGGGATATTTGGCACTTGGCAGGCAATTCTTTCCCCTTGATACACTTGTGCCCGATTAAAGCCGTAAGGGGTTGATATCGGTGTGTATGATGATGTTGCGATCCCGCCGAATTCCGGGGCGGGTGAAAATAATCATAGGAATGACCCGATTGATGTCGAGCAGACTTGACCCTGTACCCGCTGGCGCGTTAAATCCTTGCCAGAATTTTTTCAGATAAGCGGGCAGGTTGCCCGCTTTATTGTGACCGGATTGGAGCCGTTTTCGTGGTTGATATTTTCCAGGAAGTCGAAGAAGACCTGAAGCGTGAACGCAGCGAAGAGCTGTGGCGCAAATACGGGAAATACGTGATCGGCGTTGC
>NZ_DBGS01000080.1:60886-69109 GCF_002295455.1 Thalassospira sp. UBA848
AGCACCAGCATCGAAAACGGAACCCGTCTTGCCAATGCTGTAGAGCTGGCACAAGACAGCGCAACCGACGAGGACGCCGCACTGGCCGCCCTTGATGCGATTATTGCCGACGGCAATGCCGGTTTTGTCGCCCTTGGTCATTTCCAGAAGGCTGCGGTTTATCTGCGTTCGGGCGCAACCCCGTCCGCAATAACCGAACTCGAGGCGATTGCCGGTAATTCCGAGATTGATCAGGTTTACCGTGATCTTGCGGTTGTCCAGATCGCAATGAACAGTGCAAGCGCAACCAACGCACAGGAACTGATTTCGCGCCTGGAGCCGATCGCGGTGCCGGAAAACGCCTGGTACTACTCGGCGCGTGAAATGATTGCGCTGTTGCATATCGCCGGTGGCGAGGTCGAGGCAGCCAAGCCGCTTCTGACCGAGATCGCCGATGATAACAGCGCACCTGCGGGCATGCGTGCACGGGCAAGTGAAATTCTCAAGGCTGTTGGTGCCTGACGACACCCGGGCAGCAACGGGGCGCGATCAGCGGTCCATATGACGTGAGTTCTTTCAGGGGAAACGGTTTTGACCACACGCGGTATTAAGTCACTTCTGTGCGTAATGGGCCTTTCGGGCCTTTTGGCAGGGTGTTCTGGCTGGCTTGGCGAGGCGGAGGCCCCGCCACTTCCGGGGGAGCGTATCTCGGTCCTTGCCTTGCAAAGCACGGTTCAGCCTGATGTGGAACTCAGCGATCAGCGTGTGATCCTGCCCGAACCCGAACCTATGGTCGATTGGCCGCAAAATGGTGGTTACCCCAGCCACGCGCTTCATCATGTCGGTCTTGATAATGAAGTCCTTGAACAGGACTGGTCGATTGATATCGGCGAAGGGTCGATGGATGACAACCTGTTGCTTAATCAGGCGATTGTTGCACGTGGTGTGATCTTTACCATTGATGCCGCTGCCGAAGTTCGCGCCTTTGCCGCAAGCTCGGGCAAGGAAATCTGGTCGCTTGAACTCGCACCTGAGGACGAAGAAGACAGCACGCTTTTGGGGGGTGGTTTGGCATACGAAGCCGGGATCATCTATGCCACCACGGGCTTTGCCGAAATCATTGCCATTGATGCACCAAGTGCGACGGTCCTGTGGCGCCAGCAGGTCACCGCTCCGATGCGTTCCGCACCGACTGTGCGCGGTGGTCGCGTGTTTGCCATTACCATTGATAACCAGACCGTGGCGCTCAATGCGCGCACGGGCGAAAACCTCTGGAGCCATCGTGGTGCTGCCGAAGGCGCATCCTTTATCGGTGGTGCCAGCCCGGCGGTTGATCAGGGCGTTGTCATTTCGGCCTATTCCACCGGTGAGCTTTATGCCCTTCGCGTGGAAAACGGTCAGGTGATCTGGTCTGATGCGCTGGCGGCTGCCGGTCGTACTGATGCGGTATCGGCCATTGCCGATATTCGCGGCTTGCCGGTGATTGATAATGATCTGGTGGTTGCGACAAGTAACTCCGGTCTGACCACGGCGATTGACCTGCGTACGGGCTATCGCGTCTGGGAATTGGAAGCCGGTGGCATCCAGTCGCCATGGGTGGCCGGCGATTACGTATACCTGCTAACCAATACAAATGACTTGATTGCCTTGCGTCGGAAGACCGGACAGGTTAAATGGGTGACCGTTCTGCCCCGTTTTACCGATCCCGAGGAACAGGAAGGCCCGATTGTCTGGACAGGGCCGGTTCTGGCCGGTGACAGGTTGATCGTTGGTAACGAGCAGGGCGAAGTAATGACTGTTTCCCCTTATAGCGGTGATATCCTCGGTCAGGATGAAGTATCCGGCCCGATCACTTTGCCGCCATCTGTTGCTGGTGACAGCCTTTACTTCCTGACTGCGGATGCCGATCTAATCGCATATCGCTGATCAGTCAGGAACGAATACAGTTTTCGCAAGGTTCCCTTGCAGGTTTTGCGATGCGCCGTGGGCCTCAATGCCCGCGGCGCATAACGCCTTTTATAACGAGAGTCTGAAAATCAGATGTCGCTGAAAGTTGCCATTATCGGTCGCCCCAATGTCGGGAAGTCGACCCTGTTTAACCGTCTGGTCGGCAAAAAGCTGGCACTTGTGGACGATCAGCCCGGCGTGACCCGTGACCGCCGTTACGGCAAGGCGCGCCTTGGCGATATGTCGTTTGACATTATCGACACTGCCGGTCTGGAAGAAGCGTTTGATAATTCCGTCGAAGGCATGATGCGCCAGCAAAGTGAGATGGCGTTCGAGGAATGCGATGTTGCGCTGTTCCTGATTGATGCCCGTGCCGGCCTGACACCGCTTGATAACCATTTTGCCGACTGGCTGCGCAAGCGCCAGAAGCCGGTCTATGTCATTGCCAACAAGCATGAAGGTCGTGATCAGGACCCGGGGTTGTACGAGGCATACGGCCTTGGCCTTGGCGATGTCGCGCCGATTTCGGCCGAGCATGGCCTTGGGATTGAGCTTCTTTATGATATGCTTGAGCCGCACTGGAAGGAATGGAAAGACCGCGAACGCGTTGCCAGACAGCATGCGCGCGAAGCCGCACAAGAAGCCCTGGACGAAGCCCGTGCAGATAGCCTTGCGGATGACGATTTCGACGATGAAGACGGTTTTGCCGATGACGAAGGCGAAGTCTTCCCGTCCTATGAGATTGAATTCAGCGAAGACGATGAAGACGAAGATGGCGAACTGATTGTCGAAGGCGCACGTGACAATTCGAAAATCCAGTTGGCGATTGTCGGTCGTCCGAATGCCGGTAAATCAACGCTTCTCAACCAGCTTCTGGGTGAAAACCGTGTGATGACAGGCCCGCAGGCCGGCTTGACGCGCGATTCCATCGCTGTTGACTGGTCCTATGACGGGCGTCCGATCCGACTGGTTGATACCGCCGGGATGCGCCGCAAGAAGAAGATCGATGACCGCGTTGAAAAGCTGTCCGTCGCCGATACCCTGCGCGTGATTCGCTATGCGCAGGTCGTGGTTTTGATGATCGATGCGACCAACACGCTTGATAAGCAGGATCTGACGATTGCGCGTATGGTGCTTGAAGAGGGCCGTGCGCTGATCATTGCGGTTAACAAGTGGGATGCGATCAAGGACAAGGCGGGCGTCATGCAGGACCTGCGTGACAAGCTTGACGTTTCCTTTGCACAGGCCAAGGGCATTCCGGTTCTGACCTTCTCGGCCCTGACCGGGCGTGGTACGGATCGCCTGATGCCGACGGTGCTTGATATCCACGATATCTGGAGCCGCCGTATCCCGACTTCGCAACTTAACCGCTGGCTTGAAGCTGTTACCGAACGCCACCTGCCGCCAGTCATTTCCGGGCGTCGTATTCGCCTGCGTTATATGACCCAGGCGAAATCGCGTCCGCCAAGCTTCTTTATCAACTGCTCCAAGGCGGCTGAGTTGCCCGAAAGCTACACGCGCTATCTGATCAATGGCCTGCGCGAAGATTTCGACATGCCGGGCGTTCCGATCCGCATCTATTTGCGCAGCAGCGACAACCCCTTTGCCAACAAGAAAAAGAAACGCTAGTTTCGATTTATAGCCAAACACAACAAAGCCGCCCGTCGGAAACGAGGGCGGCTTTTGTGTGTCTTGGGTGTTCCGGGCGCTTTAATCGATGGCAGTCGACGGACCGTTATCAATGATTTCCTTGATATGGTCGGGAAGGTCCTGTTCGGTGAAGCCTTCCTGAATTTCGCGGCTTTGGACAAAGGCGAAAATATCTGCGATGTCCTGGCCGGAAAAATCGATCTGATAGCCAAGATCGGCCTGCTGCAGGGCCAGCATCTGCGGCGCGCCGCGCCACATGCGGGCAAAGAATTCAAACGGCTCGCGCGCGATATTCATGTTTGATGCATCAAGGCTGGTCGCAGTGTTGCTACCGACATTGTTGACCGAATGACAGATGACGCAGCCACGTTCGGCAAACAGGGCCTTACCGCGTTTTGCATCCATTTCCGGTATCGTGGTCGTCGGGGACCCGTTTCCGCCTGCCTGCGCCTCTGTGGTGGTCTGCAGGGTTATGGGGGTTGCAATGATCAGTGCCAAGCCAACAGCCCCCAAAGGGGCAAAGATGCAATTACGAAGCGCCTGTTTCATGGCAATACCCAGATTGATTGTTGCGGATTGAGGCCATGCTAACGACCCGGGGCGGGTAAATGCAATCAATTGATGGTGCTTGCAAATTTTAAATACTTTCCCGGGTGAGCGGTGGGGGCGAACACCCGGGAAAAAGACCCGGTATCAGGCCGCCGGATTTAGCAACGCAAACCCGTCCTGTATGTAATAGGGATAGTGTGGATAGGGCGGTGTCCGTTCACTCACCTTGTTAAGACGCGCGATCTGATCGTCGCTAAGTGACCATCCAACAGCGCCAAGATTGTCGATCAGCTGTTGCTGATTGCGCGCCCCGATGATTACAGAGGATACCGTCGGGCGTTGCAACAGCCAGTTAATCGCGATTTGCGGCACGGTCTTTCCGGTTTCATCGGCAATTTCGGTAAGCACATCGACGATGTCATAAAGTGTTGCGTCATCAACGGGTGGGCCGAACTGACTGGTTTCGTGCAAGCGGCTTTGGGCCGGGATCGGGGTGTTGCGGCTGATTTTGCCGGTCAGGCGACCCCAGCCAAGCGGGCTCCAGACCATTGCGCCAAGGCCCTGATCCTTGCCAAGCGGCATCAGATCCCATTCGTAGTCACGACCAACCAGCGAATAGTAAACCTGATTGGCGACATAGCGCGATAAACCATGGCGTTCGGCAATCGACAACGATTTCATGATCTGCCAACCGGCAAAGTTTGACACCCCGATATAGCGGATCTTTCCCGCCCGGATCAGATCATCAAGGGTGACCAGAACTTCCTCGATCGGTGTGTAGGCGTCAAAGGCATGAAGCTGCAACAGATCGATGTAATCGGTGCCAAGACGCGAAAGCGCCTGTTCGGTGCCGGTAATCAGGTGGCCACGTGCGGTGCCGTAATCATTTGGCCCTTCGCCCATCGGCAGTCCGAGTTTGGTCGAGATCATGACGCGGTCGCGCCGTCCCTTGATCGCCTGACCCAGAACGGTTTCAGACGCGCCGTCGGAATAAACATCGGCACTGTCAAAAAGGTTCACCCCATGTTCAAGGCAGATATCAATCAGTGATGTGGCTTCAATGGCGTCTGTCGTTCCCCAGTTCGAAAAAAGCGGACCTTGCCCGCCAAAGGTCCCGGTGCCCAGTGACAGGACGGGAACCCTAAGGCCGGAGCAACCCAGTTGTCTGTATTCCATATTCAATCTCCTGACAGGTGATCGTGTGAACTGCCTGCGAATATGGACAGAAGATCTATTTTCAACTAGTAAGACCTAAGGAACATTATTTGTGAGTTGAATTCCACTTGGTGCGTCTTGACACAAATCGTTCCGGGGAAATGGAAGTCTATGTCCGCGTGGTCGAACGCGGCGGATTTTCTGCGGCGGCACGTGATTTCAATATGACGCCATCAGCTGTCAGCAAGCTTGTTCGACGGCTTGAAGGCCGCCTTGGCGTGCGGTTGTTAAATCGTTCGACCCGGAAGTTGCAGCTGACCCCCGAAGGTCAGCGGTTTTATGACCGTGCAGTCAGTGTTCTGGCGGATTTGACCGATGCAGAGGACGAAGCTGCAAGTGCCGTGCAGCCGCGTGGCAAGCTGCGCGTTACGGTGAACCTGCCTGTCGGATTGCATCGTATCTTGCCACTTGTACCAAGGTTTCAGGCACAGTTCCCTGATATTGATCTTGATATCACGGTCAGTGACAAGGTCGTCGATTTGTACGAGGAACGCGCCGATGTCGCTATTCGTAGCGGCCCTATGCAATCGTCGGGGCTTATCGCGCGCAAGCTTGGGCAATGTCCGATGGTGATTGTCGCGTCACCGGACTATTTGGACACGTTTGGTACGCCGCTTCGTGTCGAGGATCTAAGCAACCATCGACTGATCGGCTATAACTTCCCGCGCGCGATCAGTGAGTGGTCATTTGATGATCAGGGGACAATCAAAACCGTTATGCCCGGTGGCAAGGTCTGTGTCGGGGATGCGGAAAGTGCACGTTTGTTGACGGTTGCCGGTGGCGGCATTGCGCGTTTGGCGGCTTTCCATGTCAGGGACGATGTGGCAGCCGGACGGCTGCGTGTGTTGCTGGCGCCATTCCAGCCCGATGGCGGGGTTGATATTCATGCCGTTTATGTCGGGCAGGGCGGGTTGATGCCCGCACGTGTGCGGGCGTTTCTGGATTTCTGTATTGAAAATGTCGATCTGAACTGAAAAAGGCCGGGCAAAACCCGGCCTTTGAATTTGGTGTCCATCTGAACTTAGAAAGCGTTGACCACTTCACCATGTTTGGTGCAGGACACCTCGGCCAGATCGACAAACACATCGGTGATGCTTTCGGGCGTCGGCAGGGTCTGGGGATCTTCGCCCGGATAGGCTTCGGCGCGCATTTTGGTGCGGATGCGGCCCGGATTGATCAGGTTGACCTTGACCTTGGTTTCTTCGAGTTCCTGCGCATAGGACAGAACAAGGCTTTCAAGCGCTGCCTTGGTCGAGGCATAAAGGCCCCAGAAGGCGCGTCCCTTGGATGAGGCGTTGGAGGTCACGAAGATCGCCCGGCCCGCGTCAGAAAGCTGCAGGAGCTTGTCTGTGGTGCGGATCAGGTGGAAATTGGCCGTGACGTTGGTGGCATAGGTGTTCTGGAACACCTGCGCATCAATATGGCCGACCGGGGCGATTTCGCCCAGAAGGCCTGCGTTACCAACCACAATATCCAGCTTGCCGAACCGCTCATAGATCGACGGGCCGAGCATATCAATCTTGTCAAACATGGTCAGATCGAGCGGCAGCAGGGTAATCTTGCCACCGGCATCCGTGACGTCGTCACTGAGTTCTTCGAGCGCACCGACATTGCGGCCAATCGCAATCACATGCGCGCCCTCGGCCGCAAAGCGCTTGGCAACAGCACAACCGATCCCGTGCGACGCCCCGGTTATCAGGGCGACGCGACCTTCAAGCCGCTTGGTATCGGTCATGCGGACTGCCTTTCAACCAGCTGGGTGAGCTTGCGGTCCTTTTTTTCGGCATTGTGATCGGTGAGCTTGATCGGGTAATCACCCGTGAAACACGCATCGCAGAAAGCCGGATCGTCATTGTCGCGGCCCGGAAGACCCGTCGCCCGATAAAGGCCGTCAATGGTGACAAAGGCCAGGCTATCAACGCCGATGATCTTTGCCATGCTTTCGATGTCGTGATTGGCCGCCATCAGTTTATCCTTGGACGGGGTATCAACTCCATAGAAGCACGGGTTCATGGTCGGGGGGCTGGTGATGCGCATATGGACCTCTGCCGCACCGGCCTGACGGACCAGATCAACAATTTTGGTCGAGGTGGTGCCACGCACGATCGAATCATCAACCAGAATAACGCGCTTGCCCTTGAGCTTGCCCGGGTTGGCGTTGTGCTTCAGCTTCACGCCAAGGTGGCGGATCTGATCGGTCGGCTCGATGAAGGTACGCCCGACATAGTGGTTTCGGATGATGCCAAGTTCGAACGGAATTTTGCTTTCTTCGGCATAACCAAGTGCCGACGGCACGCCGGAATCCGGGATCGGCACGACAACGTCGGCATCAACAGAGGATTCACGGGCCAGCTCGCGGCCGATATTCTTGCGCACGTCATACACGCTTGTGCCTTCGACAATGCTGTCGGGGCGGGCGAAATAGACATGCTCGAAAATGCAGAAGCGCGACTTTTGCGGCTTGAACGGCTTGATCGATCGCAGTCCATTATCGGTAATTTCAACGATTTCGCCCGGTTCGACGTCGCGGATGAATTCCGCGCCAACAATATCAAGGCCAACCGTTTCCGATGACAGGATATAGGCATCATTAAGCTTGCCCAGAACCAGCGGACGGACACCAAGCGGGTCACGCACACCGATGAGTTTCTTCTGGGTCATGACGACCAGTGAATAAGCACCTTCAACCTGACGGACCGCATCGATCAGGCGATCGACGATCTTTTCATACAGACTGGTCGCAATCAGGTGAATGAAGGTTTCTGTGTCCGAGGTCGATTGAAAAATCGAGCCACGTTTCACAAGGCGTTCACGCACCGCAAGCGAGTTGGTCAGGTTGCCGTTATGGGCAATCGCCAGACCACCGAATTCAAAATCGGCAAA